>JADFON010000012.1 GCA_022562855.1 Candidatus Zhuqueibacterota bacterium
TTCATTGCCCCAGGCAAGCGCTTCAACGTCTTTCACCTGCCCGGAATCGTCTACAGTGCCGTAAAAAAACACCTCGTTCCCTGCATTGCCGTTGATTTCGCGGAGGATCGTTTGTCGAACTTTCGGCGACAAATATTTGTTGCTATTTACTGCAGCCATAATGAAAGAACCTTGGACCGGATAAAATTCATAAATCTTGAGATTTTTGCTACTTTATACCCGTTGTGCTAATTAATGAAAATATTTTCGATTTGACGCAAGTTCTTTAATAACATACTATTAGGATCGATTTCAATGTCATTTCGAGCGTAGCCGAGAAATCTTTACAATGAGATTTCTTCCCATAATGCGGGATCGAAATGACAGAAGGACTTAGTGTAAACCGTAGCAAAAAATGCTCAATATACATCAATTCTATTTAGCACAACGGGTTAATGTATGATTTAAAAAGTAAATATATTGAAAATTAGTTACAAGCTATAATTTAGTGTTGAGGCAATAAAAATCACCCGGAACAAAGGTGTCTGAAATTGTGAATACAATTCACATAGGAATTCGAAATATGCCCTTATTTATGTTGCATATTATGGAAAATTTGATTAAAATTGAAGGCTATATATCCTAAATTGGAACGGTGTACAGGAATATTTTTTTCATACGCAGGTATTCTAAAGAGATCGAACCCGTCAATAGAGTCTTTGCAGCAATATATTACTTTGAATTAATATATTGCAAATGAAAATGAGCCGTCCCGCAAAACCCCTCCACATAGTGGTCGCTCACAAAGTGATGACTACGTCATACGTGAACGGGGCAGGCGGGTACAGTCTTCTTAAAAAAAAAGGAGTAATCCGTGAAAGTACATGTAACCATTCTTGTAGTGCTGATATTATTACTAATCCCGTTAAGCGGGGTTTCATACAGCCAGGAAAATTCCCCGGACGATATGTTAAAGAAAAAACGCCCCAAGCAAGCCGACTTTTTCTTTAACATATCCGACACAGGTATCGGCGCCGGTATGAAAATATTTTATTCTGCCCTGAACCCGGATACTAAAATGGGCTACGGGTTTATGATTTCGGGAATCAGAGGTGAAAACGAGGCAATCGTCGTTGATCCTTTTGATCCTTTCGGATTTCCCCGAAAGATCGGAAATAATTTTTTTACGTTGGTAATACCGGTTAATTTCACCATAAAGAAACGTCTGTTTCGTGATACGATCGATTCAAACATGAGACCGTTCATTGTAGCTGAAGCAGGTCCCGTTTGGGGAGTCGCCTTTCCCAACCGCGACGCCAGCGGGGTAGACTATGGTTTCGGGAAGAAAATGGGCAAAGGAAAGGGACAAATAAGCGGTAACGTGTTTGCCGGATTCGGGGTTGAAGTTGGCAGCCCGGAAACCCGTGAAATCGGATTAACGATTGGATTTCATTATATGAGATTTCCCGTTGCGCTTGGTGAACGAAAAGATTATGCGGGAATTGATCTGAGGTTTAGTTTTCTAAGCAGTTTCTAACCGGTTTCTGCCAGAAAATACAAAAAATGTCAAACTACAGTTTAGATAAAATGCGATGGAGCGAATCCGGAAATGAAGAATAAGATTACCAAGCAGTCGGAAGACTTTTCACGGTGGTATAACGATCTTGTATTACAGGCAGAACTTGCGGACTACTCCCCGGTAAAGGGATGTATGGTAATTCGCCCTAACGGTTATGCTATATGGGAAAAAATGCAGGCGGAACTCGACCGGATGTTTAAGGAAACGGGTCATCAAAATGCATATTTCCCACTTTTTATACCGGAAAGTTTTATGAAGAAAGAAGCGGAGCATGTCAAGGGTTTCGCACCCCAATGTGCAATTGTAACGATTGGCGGAGACAAAGTGCTCGAAGAACGCCTGTATATCCGGCCGACTTCGGAAACGATTATTTACGCCATGTATTCCAAGTGGATAAACTCTTACAGGGACCTTCCTCTTCTATTGAATCAATGGGCGAACGTAGTTCGGTGGGAAATGAGAACAAGGTTGTTTCTTCGCACTACTGAATTTTTATGGCAGGAGGGGCATACCGCTCATGCCACCCATGACGAAGCCGAAGAAGAGACCCTGAAGATCCTCAACATTTATACTGAGTTTCTTGAGAAATTTATGGCGGTTCCCGTACTTCGAGGCTTGAAAACCGAAAAAGAGAAATTCGCAGGGGCTCTTCGAACGTACTGTGTCGAGGCGATGATGCGCGACAAAAAAGCCCTGCAGGCAGGTACTTCCCACAATCTCGGACAAAATTTCGCAAAAGCCTTCGATGTAAAATTCCAATCCCGCGAGGGAAATATGGAGTATGTCTGGCAGACAAGCTGGGGCGTAAGCACAAGGTTGATAGGTTCTCTAATAATGGTTCATGGCGACGATAAGGGGATGAAAATCCCGCCAAGGCTCGCATCGACGCAGGTTGTTGTGATTCCTATCTACCGTGATGATAGCGAAAAACAGGCAGTCCTTGAGGCAGCAGGAAAATTAATAGAAAAGTTGAAAACCAGGGTATCTGTTAAACTCGACGACCGGGACCATTACAGCCCTGGGTGGAAATTCAACGAATGGGAACTCAAAGGAATTCCTCTTCGGATAGAGATCGGTCCTAAAGACGTCAAGAACCAAAGCGTTATTTTTGTCCGGCGCGATACCGGAGAAAAAACTCCGGTCCGGTTTGATGGTCTGGAAGATCACGCCTTTACCACACTCGAAGATATCCAGGATAACATGTACAAAACCGCGTTGAAATTTCGGGATGATAATACATTCGAGGTCGACGATTATAATGAATTCAAAGAAAAGAACAAACGTGACGGCGGGTTTTTTTCGATGTATGTATGCGATTCGAACAAATGCGAAATTAAATTGCAGGAAGAGACAAAAGCAACCATCCGAGTTATACCGTTGAACCCGCCAGGCGGGAAAAACGGCTCACACAAAGGAAAATGTATTCTTTGCAACGGTTCCTCAAAACAAAGAGTAATCGTCGCAAAAGCTTATTAGCAAATATAATTTTCTATTATTTAAGGATATAAAATAACATTAATAACCTTAAATATCTTACCATTTGGCGCTATCATGATACTCGAACTAACAGAAGAACAGCAGATGATCCGGGACGTTATCCGGGAATTTTGCGAGAAAGAAATTGCACCCATCGCAGCCCGTATCGATGTCGAAATGAGCTTCCCCGAGGAAACAATAAAAAAGATGGGCGAGCTTGGATTTATGGGAATACCGTTTCCTGAAGAATACGGAGGCGCCGGAATGGATACGGTGTCCTATTCCTTAGTAATCGAGGAGCTTGCTAAAGTGTGCGCTTCGCATTGCATAACGTGTTCTGCCCATACTTCGCTTGCCACCAATCCTATTTACGAATTTGGGACCGAAGATCAAAAGAAGAAATATTTACCGAAAATGACGTCCGGTGAATTTCTCGGTTCCTTTTGTCTGACAGAACCCGGATCCGGTTCGGATGTTAAATCGATGAAAACCTTTGCAAAAAAAAACAACGACGGGTATGTCCTGAACGGTTCTAAGGCTTTTATCACCAATGCCGGGTATGCAGATATTTTTATAGTATTTGCGATTACCGATGTATCGGAAAATGGCTCCGGAATGACAACGTTTATCGTGGAGAAAGATACACCGGGCTTGACCGTCGCCACAAAAGAGGCAAAGTTGGGCTGGAGGGCTTCTGACACTCGTCAAATTCACTTTGACAACATGTTCGTTCCGGATGAAAACGTGCTGGGTGAGGTTGGCAATGGATTCGTGCAGGCTATGGCTACTCTGGATGGCGGAAGAATCAGTATCGCGGCAATGTCTCTCGGCATTGCCGAAGGCGCTTTCAAAGCGGCTCTCAAATACTCGAAAGAGCGGAAGCAGTTTGACCGTCCGATCTCGGATTTCCAATCGGTCCAGATTATGCTTGCCGATATGGCAACCGAAATCGCAGCGGCAAAACTTATGACCTATTATGCTGCGGAATTGAAGGATAACGGTAAGCCGTTTAGCCAGGCTGCCACTATTGCGAAACTGTATTCGTCTGAAGCAGGAACAAGAATAGCGTACAACGGAATCCAGATACACGGGGGATACGGTTATTCTATGGAGTATCCTGCAGAACGTTATTACCGCGATGCAAAAGGATGTGAAATTGGCGAGGGAACTTCTGAAATACAGAGAATTCTCCTTGCACGCCAGTTGATCAAAGAATAGAAAAAGGAATGCTGAATCAGCTCAAAAAATTAAGCGGAAGACTGTCCAAAAATGTCCGGTTGTTACGTTGGTACGGACATCTCAGAAATAGAAAGAGTTCGCTTTTTCGAGGGCTTTTATTTGTAATCCTTGTCGCTGTAGGTACAATATTGTTCCCCAGGGACAAGATTTCGCAGTATTCAGAGTACCAGGTGGACACAATCGCTCCCGAAGAAATAATCTCAAACGATACCTTCCCTATAAATAAATCTTCACAAGAATATGAAAGAGAAAAAGAAGAGGCGCAATACAGCATCCTCGCCATTTTTTACCGGGATTTCAGAGCGGAATCAGATGCGGAAAGAAATATTGTAATATTCTTCAACAATCTACAGCAGTTCAGAAACCTTGAAAGAGACCACAGAGTAATACAGAGAAGAATGGAAAGGTCGCCGGCGGATTCAGACACTTCCCTGGTGAACCGACTCGCCAACCTGGAAGACCGAAGTCAAAACACAGTGACCCAGCTAAAACGTGAATATAATATCGATGTAAACAATCCGAACTGGTCGTTTGTGCAGGAAATGAGCGATAACTCATTTGACGCGTTCAAAAATAATTGTGTGCGGATATTGCAGGACTTGCATGCTATCGGGCTGTTAAGCGTTTCAAAAAACCTTAATGATTTTGAGGATATTTCCCTCACCCTCATTGAAAATTCCATGAATCGCACAAGAAACATAAATGAGTTTTTTGATAAAGACGACCTGAATGGTGAGATTTCGGTAAGACTGTCAACGGTGTACGAAATGTTGAGCGATACGATTAGCGTCGGTCTGGAAACAATACGAAATTTCCTTATACCCAATATAAAATATAACTCCGGCAGGACCGACAGTCTGCGTAACAAAGCCTCCGCATTGGTTGCACAAACAAGGGGATTTGTCCTGATCAATGAAAAGATTATTGACAAAAATGAAAAAATTACTCCGGAGCATTTCCAGAAAATAGAATCGTACCGGGAATTTCTTGAAAGTGAACGACAGCTTCAAAGCACCTTTGCAGTAATTCTCTTGTACATCGGTCAGACCGGTTTTATAGCAATATTTTTTCTGTTATTTGTAATTTACCTTTACCGGTTTCGCCCTGCCATCATAAAGAATACTAATAAATTATTTGTCATTTTTCTCATCTTTCTCACACAATTTATATTTCTCTACTTGATTACTCAGAAGTTTGGACTCTCGGAGTACCTGTTGCCCACTACAATTGCATCTATGTTACTGACTATATTGATTGACGGAGGGGTCGGTCTATACGGTACAATTACCATAGCTTTTATTGCCGGCGGGTATATGGGATTCGATTTCAGCATAACGATGTATGTGTTTACCGGAGGGACAGCGGCGCTCATTGCAGTCCGGCATATCCGAAGATTGAGCCAATTCTTCAAAGCAATTCTTTTCATATTTTTTGCTTATTCCGTTACATTTTATATAATGGGTATCATGAGGGGCATGACGCTGGGTGATATTTCGCTAACGATACTTAGATTCAGCCTGCCGAATGCAGTATTATCCCCGTTGATTACTCTTGGCTTTCTTGCACTATATGAGACCTTTTTTGGGTTAACATCCGATATGACTTTGCTTGAACTTTCCGATTTGAACAGCCCGTTACTTCGCGACCTTGCCATGACGGCTCCGGGGACATATCACCACAGCATAGTTATCGGCAACCTGTCCGAACGCGCCGCTGAAGCAATCGGCGCGAATTCCCTGCTTGCAAGAGTGGGGTGTTATTATCACGATATCGGCAAGATGGTTAAACCAAAGTATTTTATTGAAAATGAACCGGACGCCGGCAAGAAACATGATGCGCTGGCGCCGAGCATGAGCAGCTTGATTATATCGTCTCATATCCGCGAAGGTCTTGAAATTGCCGATAAATACAAACTCCCTGAAGTCATAAAGGAATTTATCAGCCAGCATCATGGAACCAGCCGGATATCGTTTTTCTACGAAAAGGCGTTAAAGAAATCGAAAAACAAAAACATAAATCCAGCGGATTATTGTTATCCGGGTCCAAAACCTCAGACTAAGGAAACCGGGATAGTCATGCTTGCCGACGGTGTAGAAGCGGCAACACGGTCGTTGAAAGATCCTTCTCCGGCACGTATCAGGGAACGGGTGGAATCTATCGTCGCTCAACGATTTCAGGAAGGTCAGCTTGACGAGTGTGACGTAACTGTCAAGGATTTAAGACAAATAACCGAGAGTTTTATACAAATTCTCAGCGGCATTTTTCATGTCAGGATAGAATATCCCGAAAGAGAGAAGGAAAAATATTCCACAGGAAATAACGGTAAAGGGGTAAAATTAGCAGAAAAATAAGATGCAAGTATCCGTCACATGTGCCGATGATATATTTAAAATCCCCTTTCAATCAAAAGTAATACGTGCTTGTATTAAGCGGGTATGCGCCGGCGAAAGCGTTAAGAAAGGTTCTGTCGGCATAATTTTTGCAAATTATTCTAAAATTAAAGAACTTAATAAACGGTTTCTCAATCACAATTATTCTACCGATGTAATAACGTTTGAACTACAGGAACCCGGTGACGATTTAGAAGGAGAAATATACGTTTGCTACGAAGTGGCAGAAACCCAGGCTCGTGAATTTGGGGTTGCGTTCCATGAAGAATTATTGAGGCTAATCGTCCACGGATTGCTTCATCTTGCCGGGTATGATGATAAGGAAGACCACCAACGCGAAAGAATGAGAGTCAAAGGAGAATATTACCTTCAACAGCTCTATGATAGCGGCATTATTGACGTTAATGAAACAATTTCTTGATTTTGTGGTTAAAATGATGTAAAGTAAAATAAAATTCGGCAATTTTCAAATTTAACCTTCCCGGAGATATGCCTATACGTTTGTGTTATTGATTTATACTCTTTCTCAAATCCGATAGTGACGGTAAAAAGCGTTCACTAAAATAGTTTAGTATAATCAGGGACACAAAGGTTTTGCATAGGCATAGCACAACATACAAAAAGGCAGTTCGATATTTCTTTGCACTATTGTTCATTATTGCATTTCTGCTGCCAACCTATTCGTTCGCCCAACTAGCCCCTATCATTTCGAGGGTTGGAATAACCTTCAAATACCCCGGTAACACCGTTGTAGAGTTTACTGAAAATAACATCATTTTTTCCGGTTTGGGTGTTGGAATGATACACAACATCTCACTTCCGAAAAATGTCTTGAATATTTCCCGCAGTACCGTACTCGATTCATCCCTTAACAGCTTTGTAATTTCAGAAGAATATCTTGGAAATCAATTTAAGATACCTCTTATCATCGATATAGAGAGATACACCTTATTATCAAGAAGACAAACTCTCCTAAAATTGTGGGCTCAAACAAAGTGGAGCAATATTGCAACGCCCGGTACGGCTCAAACCGGCAGCAGAGGGCTGAATATCAGGATACCCGTTCCGATACAAAGCGAGACGTTTAACCGGATAGTCGGAGGCGGTGGGGCAATCGGTCTAACCGTAAATGGAAATGTCAGCATAAACGGAAACTTGATCCATACTGACCGAAGCCAGGTCAAGGACGTATTCCGCGGTTCGGATTATACATTCCGGCTTGAGCAAACGCAGAGATTTCAGATAACAGGAACTGTCGGAGATAAAATAACAGTTGCAGTCGACCAGGCTTCAGACCGTGATTTTGATCTTCAGAACAATCTACGTCTTCGTTACCAGGGCGGTGAAGATGAAATCTTCACATCGATCGAGGCGGGTAACATATCGCTGTCCTTGCCCGGAACGCAGTTTATTACATTCAGCGGTCAGAACAATGGCTTATTTGGATTCAAGACGGTCAACAGGCTTGGACCCCTGGACATAACTTCGATAGCCAGTCTCGAAAGAGGTCAAAAACAGTCTTTGACGATAAGAGGCGGGGCAAGTGAACAAAAAAGAATTATCAAAGACTATGATTTCCTGAAAGGCGTCTATTTCTTTGTCGACGCCCGGTACCGTGACATATACGGTTTTGACGAAACGGGTCTGTTCAGGTTTAACCCGAACGATGAAATCGTTGAACTGGAACTTTGGAAATCCGGTCCTAATTATAATACCGACCCCGAGTCAAAGTCAGCCTGGGCAGTATGGGACCCGGTTGCCTTAACATCTCAGGACACGTTAAACGGCGGTGACAGAAACAACGTCAAAAGGCATTTTAAACGACTCCTTCCGAACCGGGATTATACGCTCAATAAAGATCTGGGGTATATAATAATGCAACAGCCGGCGCGTAACGAAATTCTTGCCCTGGCATACCGGACGGTGTCCGGCGACAATATCGGTGATGTTATACCACCCGATGAACAGATTACACCTGACAATCGCGCGTTTATTTTAAAACTCTTAAGAACCGACAATCCTCAACCCGCCGACCTGACATGGACCCTCGAGTGGAAGAATGTCTACCAATTAGCGGGCGGGCAGATCAACCGGGAGGGATTCAGCCTCCAAATAGTCCGCAATAATCAACAGCGGAGCCCCATCCAGGACGATCAAACGAGTTTTCTCAAAGTATTCGGTCTCGACAGAATAGATGTGAGCGGAAATCCGGGCGATGACGGTATCGTCGATGTCGGCAACTCTAATATATTTAATTTTGCCCTTGGTCATTTGATCATGCCGGGCAAACGCCCCTTTGCCCCGGAGAATGGAGAAGACCCGTTTGGCGAATTCGGCAATAAATCTCCTCTTGATCCTTCACTGTATATACCGGAACTCTATGATAATCTTTTTCTCACGATTACCGATCTTAACAAGTTTTCAAAATTTGAATTCGAAATTTCGGCTTCAAGCCAGTCGCAGACTTTCAATCTCGGGTTTAATATTATTGAAGGAAGCGAGGAAATTTTCCTGGACGGGATAAGAATGTTGAGGGGAATCGATTACGATATCGATTACGGCTTTGGACAGTTGACTATATTGAAAAATGATGCTTTGGCGCCCGGTAAAACGATCGAGGTAAAATACGAAAGCGGTGAAATATTTCAACTCGATAAAAAAACCCTGTTCGGAACGAACCTTCGATACGCTATGGGTCCCAATATGTCCTTCGGGGGTTCGGCGTTATTTTTGAGTGAGCGCATTATCGATACACGCGTTTCAGTCGGTCAGGAACCAAAACAAAACTTTGTCTGGGGATTTAACACAAGTCTGTCTTTTACACCAAGCGCGGTCACGAGCATCCTTGACCGTCTTCCGCTCATCAGGACCAACACACCTACGACTTTGAGCTTTCAAGGCGAAATCGCCCAATCCCTTCCGAATCCGAACACACTGAATAACAATGCGACCAACGACCCGGCGGGTGTAGCGTACTTAGATGATTTTGAAGGAAGTAAACGCGTTAGTTTCCTGGGAATCATGCGGCGTATCTGGACGATTTCGAGTGAACCGGTCTATAAGGATCCTTTCAGCGGCGTAACCACAAACCTATCGCACAGTAACCGGGCAAAAATGATGTGGTACAACCCTTATCAACAAATTATCATCAGCGAGATCTTTCCGAACAAAGAATTGAACAACAGAACGCAGAACTTAACAAACATATTGACCATAGGTTTCATAGATGACAGCAGGGGTCCGGTTCCGGATAACCCCTGGGGCGGGATCATGCAGTGGACGGGACAAAGCTATTTCAACCAGACAGAAAGCAAATTTCTGGAAATGTGGGTCAAAGGCGAAACGGGAGTTATACATATTGATTTCGGTATTATAAGTGAAGACGCCGTTCCAAACGGCGTTCTTGACACCGAGGACGGAATTACTACCGGGTTTTTGAACAGTGTTTTGGATGATGATGAAGACGTTGGTTTATGGAGCAACTGGAACATTACAAATCCCGCAGACCAATGGGACGACGACTGGTTTTATTCTCAAGGCAGTTCAGACTATACAACCATTAACGGAACTAAGAATAACGGCAACATAGAAAATAGCGACGGGAGCCGTTTTCCCGATACGGAGGATATCGACCGTGACGGAGCTCTCGATCTCAGAAATGATTACTTCCAGGCAAGTATTAACCTCGGAGACGATTTCGTGTCTGGCAAATACAAAGTCAGCGGACCCAATCAGAACGGCTGGAAATTGTACAGGATACCGCTCAGCGACTTTATACCGATAAATAATCCCAACTGGGGTCAGATCGAGTTCACGCGGCTCTGGTTTACAGAAATGGGTAAAGGGGATCTTGTAAGTATATATACTGTAGACCTTGTCGGAAACTCCTGGAAAGAACTCGGTGTCGCTGAAGACGATTCGCTGGTAAGAAAAGGAGTCTATTCTCTCGCCGATTCGTCGATCGTTATCGATGTGGTCAATACCGAAGATAACTTCGGAGAATATACAAGTCCTCCGGGAGTTGAGGGGCGTCTCGACAGGATCACCAGGGTAAGAGCGCGGGAACAAGCGCTGTCGCTCAAATTCGAGAATCTGCAGGAAGGTCAAAGCGGCGCTGCTCAAAGCGTATTTATAAGAGACCGGAATGTTATTCACTACCGCAGGCTGAAGCTATTTGTTTATGGCGATCCGGCGATAACGAACCCGGATACATCTTCCCTGGAGTTTTTTATACAAGTCGGGTTTGATAACAATAATTACTATGAAATCAGGAAAAAAATATATCCCGGTTGGGATGAACGTAACGAAATCGACGTCGACCTTTGGGAGCTGACAAAACTCAAAACCGAATTATACGGGGGAAAAAGAGTTATGGAAAACGGTGAGATATGGACCATGATCGGCAATCCGACCTTTCAAAAACTCCGGGTTACAACTATCGGAGTAAAAAACCTCGACATTTTTCCCAAATCGGGTTTTATCTGGGTCGATGAATACAGGGTGAGCGAAGTTGACCGTGCGCCGGGTGTAGCGATGCGGGCATCCATGTCGATGAATCTCGCCGGACTTGGTTCAATATCAGGAAGCGTATCGAGGATAGAAGACGATTTTCACACCTTAAACAGCCAGTTCGGTTCCGGTCAAAATACGAACAGTTTTTCTTTGAATTTTTCGGGATTTGCAGTGGAAAAAATATTTCCGTTTTTGAATGCCTTTGCAATTCCAATAAGTTATTCTTTCAGCCGGTCCACAGGAACCCCGAAATATCTCCTGGGAAGCGATGTGCTGTTTTCACCTGATCTTCCCGACGCGGAAAAGGAAGAAAGATCTTCATTTTCATCAAACATAACCACTTCTTTTTCGAAAAGAGCGACATCATTAAACTGGTTTATCCGCAACACCTTAGAGGCGGTGTCTTTGAACTTTAACCGCCAATTCACTACTTCCCGGGATGTAAATAATGAAATAAACCGTTCCACCCGGAGCAGCGCCCGGATTACGCATAGACTGTCTTTGAGTCCGAAATATATTGAACCGTTTAAATTATTGGGCGGTATAAAGCTGCTGAACAGTCTCAGCCAGTTCAAATTCTATTATTTACCGACAAGTTTTAACTCGACAATCTCGGGAAGAGAATCTTCTTCAGTGCTCAAATTAAGAAGAAGCGACGAAATAAAACCAAGTCAAAAGATCACCGCATCAAAAAGAATTTCTACCGCTTTCAGACCTATGGAGAACCTCACCATTACTGTTACAAGATCGACGGAAAATGATCTGAGCCATTTAAAGGACAAAACCAAAATATTTTCAGAAATGTTCAATGACACCACTGTTACGAGCACAACCCAGAATATACAGGGAACGTACAATCCCAAAATTCTGGGCTGGTTATCTCCGAATTTATCTTATACCTCGATATATGGTCTCAGGTCAAATCCACAGTTAAAAAGCGCCGGTAGTTCGGCAAGCTCACAGCGAAATATGAAGGCGGCCTTTTCTGTTTCTTTGAACCAATTGATAAAAAAAATATACGATAATTCGGCACAGGAACAAAATCCGGGCAGAAGACCGCCCCCGTCGCGTGCAGGAAGAGTTGTCGTTCCGCCTGATATTCAGATTGAGGAGGAGGAAGAAGAACAAGAGCAGGAAGAAGAAACCCGGACAGCCGGCTTAGCATTAAATCCACTTTATTACATAAGTAAGTTTACGGAAAAGCTTGGAACAATCAGCATAAATTTTACCAGGAATTCAAGCCTCGACAACCGGGGTCTTACCGGCACACCGTCTTACGCGTATCAATTTGGTTTCTCTGAAGACCCGGGTGTAACGCTTATAGAAAAACTGGGCAAAAATACCGGCGGAAAGACCGATGAATCTACAATCAGGCTTTCTTCATCTCTCAGGGTATTTGAAAAATTAAACCTCTCCCTGACATTTGACAAGTCTAACAGGGAAAACGACAAGGGTAACAATCCGACCGGAAATACCAGTATGACAATGTTTATTTTTAAGGATATCAGGCTCCCTCTCCCAACGTATTCGTTTCAACTGAACAACTTGAATAAAATATCATTTCTTGATAGAGTCACAAACAACATATCGCTGAGACACTCATATTCGGGAAGAAAAAGTTTGGTGTGGACGGGCAATAAAGACAATCTAAAAAGCACTAAATTCGACTGGGGATTTTCTCCGCTTGCCGGAATAAATATCGCCTGGAAAGGCGGAATAAATTCGACTGTCAGTATGACCCGGAAGAATTCACTCACCATCGATAGAACGGGAGCCGAAGCAAAAACAGTGAGCAGCACATTTACCGCTTCGACATCTTATAACCTCAGTTCCGGTTTCAAGATACCATTCCCGTTCGGACTGTTCGGCGATAAACGTATCGACAACACGGTCAATTTTACAATGGATATCAACAAGACAAGCAGCGGCACATTCCAAAAGAAACCAAATTCCGATGAGTTTCTACTGAGAAGCAGCCGGTCAAGATTGAGCATCACGCCCAGAATGACCTACACTTTTACTTCAAAGGTCACCGGGGGATTTAATTTCAAATACCAGATAAATGAAAACAACCGGAATGGGAAAGATGTTACGACCGACTTCGGACTCAGTGTACGAATCAGGATAGCGGGTTGAGCTATGCCTGATATCCGAGCCTGCCGATACCTCGATTGTTACTTTAATAATAACTTCGAAAATACATGCCTTAAAGATTCTGTGACCGTTAGCGCTACAGGAGAATGTGAATCCAAAATTTATTGTGACGATTATCAGTGCCATGAATGCGATAAATTTGAAGTATGCAAAAAGCAAAAAAAGGAAGAATTCTAAATCCTGAAGGAAAAATTATAGGTGAACATGATGGAATTTACTATTACACTATAGGTCAAAGATTGGGACCTAGATATGGATTTGAAATAGAAAAATCTAGTTTAGATAAAAAAAATTTAAAAAAATGGTATGTTGCAAGAAAAAATCCAAAGAAGAACGAGATCATCGCAGCTCCAGAAGGGCATGAATTAAATTTCAGAAAAGAAATAATCCTTAAAAATTTTTATTTGATCTCAAAAGATAAAAATGAATTTAAAAAATCAAATTTAAAAAATCCTATAAAAGTTCTTTCAAGAATAAGGCAAGTTGGAGAATTACTCCCAAGTAAAATTATTTACAACAAAAATAAAAAGCAATTTAAAATAATTCTCAATAAACCAATAACTGGAATTTCAAAAGGACAAGCAATTGTTTTATATCAAGGTAAAGAAGTTCTAGGAGGAGGAGAAATTAGGTTTGAAGATTGATGACAATAATATTTAAGAAGTTAGTTCATTTAATTTAATAATGGATCCTCAATTTTATCCTAAAAGATTTAATTTGTTAAGTGATGGGCATGCCATTACAAATTTGGCTTATGATACATT
>JADFON010000344.1 GCA_022562855.1 Candidatus Zhuqueibacterota bacterium
CGGGATTTGGTCCTCTGCCCTGAAAATTACCTCCTCTTCCGCCTCGAAAACCTCTGATGTTACCTTGTCCTCTGCCTCTGAAGTTGCCGCCTCTGCCCTGCACAGCCGCCCTGTTCCAGGATCCACCGCCTCTGCGAAAAGCCCTGCCGCCTCTTCCGGGTCTGTTTTGTGTTCCTCTCCTGTTTTCACGCTGAAATTGAGTCCACTGCTCATCAGACAACATTCCCTTTATTGAATTGTTCAGTGCAATATTGCCCACTTTGATGTCTACATCAAAACCTGCGATTCCCTCAAGTTGCGACCTGATGTCAGACTCGGACGCTTCGCCGTTCTCCAAAAGCTGCTGCAGACCAATACGCGCAGCTTGTAATTCGCCTTGCTTTACGGCTTTTTCTTTATTCCATTCTTGCCGGAGATTCCTGATTTCATCTCTTTGTTCAACGGTTATTTGTTCTGTTTGCGTTTGTGCCCTTGCTCCCTGACGGGCAAATCTTCTCGGTCCGCGCTGTGCGGATGCCACCGAACTCAGCAACAATACCGCACCCAAAATCATCACTATTGATCGTCTCATGATATCCTCCTTATTTATCTGCAAAGGGAGATTCTGTTATTTAATTTTACAAGCCGGCTTTAAAACACTATTTCATTGCTCCCTTCAAATAGAAATACACATAGCTGTTCCATACGTTCAAAAATTCTGCAAAATATTCTAACCTATCGTTTCGCACTTGTTTATTTATGAAATATTGGGTATTATTGTTTCTGATTTTTTCAGACCGGCTCTAAACGGTATATCTGATTACGTCCGGCAGGCAATGTAAAAGCCGGATTCCAGACAATATCCCTAATATATTTTGAATACTTATTTCTAATTCTTATGGATAAAGCCGAATTTGCATTAATAAACGGAAATCTCCGGACAGGTGAGAACGATGCTCCGCATGCCGAAGCAATTGCCGTTATCCGGGGCAGGATAACTGAGGTGGGATCAACAGAGGAAATTCGTTCCCTTTGTGATAAAAATACAAAAGTATTCGATGCCGAAAATAAACTGGTTCTTCCCGGCTTTATCGATGGACACGTTCATTTTTTGATGGGTGGCTTTTCTTTGATTGAAACCGACCTGACGGACATATCGAGCCGCGAAGAGTTTTTAAATACAATTAAAGAACAGCACGAAAATCTTCCTCCTGACGCATGGTTAACCGGTATCGGATGGGACCACAGCAGGTGGTCGCCAACTGAACTTCCGCAAAAATCATGGCTCGATTCTGAAATTCCCGACCGCCCCGTTTATGTAATCCGGCAGGATATGCATATGGCGTTTGCAAACAGCCGCGCATTGGAGCTCGCCGGTATCGATTCGTCAACACCCGACCCGGATGGCGGTGTGATAGACCGCGACCCTTCAAATAACCTCCCGACGGGTATATTGAGAGATGCGGCGATGAGTCTCATCGAAACTGTGATACCCGAACCGGATAACGCTTCATACAGACGGGCAATCGAAAAAGCCTGCATCGAATGCAGCAGGTTTGGGATTACCGGCGTTCACGATATTACGGCGATGAAACATATTCCCCATCTTGAAAAAGCATCAAAAAGCGACCTGTTCACGGTTCGAATGTTTTCCCGACCACCCTTGAGGGAATGGAAAAAAATTCAAAAAATCTCGCAATCGCTGAAATCTGACCCGGAATTATTCAGGATCGGCGGTTTGAAGGCATTTACCGACGGGTCTCTCGGGTCGAGCACCGCCTTGTTTATCGACCCATATACCGACGACCCGGATGAATATGGCGTCCCAAACGATATAATGTTCCCGGAAGGAAACCTTCTCAAATTAGCGCTTGAAGCCGATAAACAAGGTTTTAATCTGAGTATTCATGCTATCGGGGATATGGCTAACAGGCAGGTGCTTGCTATATACCGCCAAATCGAAAAGAAAAACGGGAAGCGCGACAGAAGGTGGCGGGTCGAACATGCACAGCACGTCCGGAAGGAAGACTTTATTGGATTCAGGGATCTTGCTGTTATTTCATCCATGCAGCCCTTTCACTGTATCGACGACGCGCGCTGGATTGAAAACCGGATCGGCAGAGAAAGATGCAAAACATCGTACGCAATAAAGACATTCGCCGACCTCGAAGTACCTTTAGTATTCGGTTCAGACTGGACTGTCGCCCCGCTTGACCCGCTTACCGGTATAGACGCCGCGGTCAACCGAATTCCGGTCGGAGGCAAAGAAAGCTGGCATCCTGAACAGAGGATATCGGTGGAGGAAGCGGTTAAAGCATATACTTATAACCCCGCCTATGCAGCTTTTGAGGAAACCGGGAAAGGATCCATTGCCCCGGGAAAACTCGCCGACTTCGTTGTGTTGTCGGAAAATATTTTTGAACTTGTTTAATAGTAAATGCTGGTTTTTTTCCATGGGGATTTGCCGATGTGCCTGTTATTGGTTTTCCAAATCTTTTTGTTAATTCATTAGCATTTTTGTTTGAGGAAATTCTAAAAGCTATTTTTTCTTTTGCACAAATTGTGGCTGATTTGAATGCGGCCTGGACTCCTCATCCTGGACAAATAAAAGTGGGAAGGGCATTATTTCAAGAAGGAAAAAAAAGAATAGTTATCCAATGTGGTAGAAAGTGGGGCAAATCAGAATTTGGAGTATACGCTCTTTGGCTATACGCACTAACACATCCAGGAGCCGAATGTTACTACATTGCTCCCCAACTTAAACAAGCCAAAGAAATTGTGTGGGATAATTTTAGAATACAATCTTGTAATACAGCGGGGAACGCCCTATTAGTAGAGCATGGAGATAATTTAGCTAAATATGTTAAAAATATAAGAGAGGCCCAGTGCCGAGTAAATTTTAAAAATGGATCTTTTATAAAAGTAGATGGCTCAGATAATTTTAACTCGCATAGGGGGACAAGACCTCATTTTATAGTATATGATGAGGCGGCATTTATGGATAGACGATTTCACACAGTTATGGCACCTAATTTGCTGGTACATCAAGCTCCGCTGT
>JADFON010000345.1 GCA_022562855.1 Candidatus Zhuqueibacterota bacterium
TTCTATCACCGATTCCGCGTACATGCGAAGTTCCTTCCAGTTGTTAACCGGAGGCGTGATGGTTCCGTTCGGAGACGCCGGAGCTATTGAAAAAACCTTAAATAGCGACCCCGAAATCGGAGGCGTGGTTTTAGAACCTATCCAGGGAGGGGCAGGCATAGTGCTGCCACCTGAAGGCTACTTAAAACAAGTCCGTGAGTTATGCGACAAAGCAGGAGCGTTGTTGGTTCTTGACGAAATTCAGTGCGGATTCGGAAGAACAGGAAAAATGTTCGCTTTCGAATTTGAAAATATAATTCCCGATATTGTTGCGATTGCGAAATCCCTCGGTGGAACAAAAACAGCTATGGCTACTTTTATCACCAGGAAACCCGTCTATATGAAAGCTTACGGGAACACGAAGGACGCTTTTATTCATTCTTCCTCCACATTTGGCGGTCTTGGCGAGGCATGTATAACCGCAATGGAAGCCATTAACATATTATATGATGAAGGTCTGATTGAAAATTCAGAAAAAGTAGGAGGCTATTTTCTTGAAAGGCTTCATGGGTTAAAGAATACATATCCGAATATCGTAAAAGATGTTCGCGGGAGAGGGTTGATGATTGGCGTAGAATTCCATGATCTCAGCGACACATTAGCAAAACCTTTACGGATGCTTGTCTCAAAGTTCGATGAGCGGCTCAAAGGAAGTATTACCGGTTTTATGGGCAGCATCCTGTTACATAAATATAATATCCTGGTGGCGTTTACCGAGTACAACAGAAATGTTATGCGTATTCAGGCGCCTATGGTACTGAACAATGAAAACGTCGATTATTTTATAGAAAGTATGGATAGTATATTGAAATCCGGAATAAGCGGAATAATCACCAAATTCATAAAGCAAAAAATCTAAATTGCAGACAAATTGCAGGTAAAGAAGTAGATTCTTTGAGTGAAATTTTTCTATATATGTATCATCGCACGACTGTAAACATTCATAAACAAAAACAAACTATCGAGATTGTTTGCATTCTATCTTCCAAAAAGTCTTCTAAAAAACCCTAAAATTGCAGCCCAAAAAGATGTTTTCAATTTGTATTGTTCTATGAGTTTATTTGCCTCATAGTTTTGTGAGTTGGATTTCATTGTCTCACAAATTTTTTTCAATATCGGCTCTAAGATTTTTTTGGGGATTTTCCGTTCGTTTTTTAGAGCCAAAGCCTCGCTATATTTACTTTTATTAATAAGAGATTCCCAATAAACCAGAGTTGCTTTTCTTGCTCTGAATTCTTTAAGTTTAAAATAAAAATCAAAGTTCGATGCAATTTCCATTTTATCGCTCTCATATGCCTGATGAAATCTCGATGTTATTTCCGTCAGAATATCGGGATCTGTTATATTCGGTTTAAACGTTCTCATGATCTCAAATATGATTCCATATTGTTCGGAGAAAGCAAAGCTGAGTATTACCCGTGCTGTGATATCCGTTATTGCTTGTCCCTCCATCTCGTATTTTTTAATTACTATATTTGCATCTTCATAATTTCCATTGCTTAAACATTTCTTAAGATACTCTCTTGACGCCAGGTTCATACCTGCCTGGCTGTTTTCAAGGGCGTTTCTCAGGAATAATTCATAATTTTCCTTTAGAAATAGAGCGCCTTTTAAATTGTTGTTTTTCATTAATATATGATGGGTATCTTCTGCAGATTTTATGACTTTCGTTCTTAATTCCTCTTGAGTGTCTTCTGCAAGAAGTTTGAAATTTTTTACGATTTCGCAAGCTGCAGGTCCCCTCTCTTCAGCCAATAACTTAGCATGTATCTTTTCCGCTTCAGTTTTTACCTTTATAATCAATTCAGGCAGTAGCTTATTCTGGGCAGTATCTTCAAAAAATTCAAGGGAATTCAATATGTCGCACAGCTTATCGGGTTTATTTTGCTCAAAATATTTGCATACCAATAAATCGTAAAATATTTTTGAAAAGTCTTTTACATGCTTTTCTTCAACCTCTGAAATATCGCGGTCGTGTAGAATTCTGAAGGATTGCTCGATTGCAACAAAGTCTTTTATTTTCCCCTTTGATAAGAGAACCTGATATCCTTTTAAACCCGAGGTGAGTGTTCTTTTCGGCGACATTTCAAATTCTTTACCCAGGTATAACGCTTTTTGGTAAAAACCTTCTTCATATAACTCGTTAAAAGACCTTCTTGCATCATCAATTACTAAGTTATGAGGGATTTCAAACTTCTGAATATATTCAAGAGATATGGAAATATTTTTATCCTTTAGGGCATCGTTGAAGGCTTTGACGGAGAGGTTATTCATGTCATTTTTCGATATATTGTACTTAATACCCCACTCGAACGCTCTTTCGTATTCTTTTTCCTCTCCCAGTTTACGAAAATGGGCGAAAACCGCCTCATTTTTTAGCTCAGCCGGCAATGAAAATTGTTCGCAGATTGATAGCGCAAGTGTTACATTCGCATCCTTCATCAAATGACGGTATGCCTTTTCAGCAATATCCTTAAATTCGAATTTAGATACTTCGTTTTTCTCTAAGGATTTTATGACCTTTACCAGATTCCCGTCAACCAAAAGTTCATAAAGCTCTTTTCTTAAGACGCCTTTTTCTCGAATTGCCATATTTAATTGGTGTTAATCGTGTATAATTACCCGGCAAGCTATTACCGCTGCATCGAATTTACTCTTATGATAATTTTATTAATCGGTTATCCCGTTCTGGTTCGTTCCGTCTGCATTCATAATGTAGATTCATAATTATCGTCCCTGTGTGAAAGAAAAGCGATTTTCCAACCATCAAGAAACCATGCCGGGTAACTGTCTTAAACCGGGTTATTGGTCAAGTTGGTTTTGTTTGAGCCTGCCAAATCTAAATTATAAAGAGAGTGTTGCATAATTGCCAAAATAAGTCCAAAAATCTGTATGCGGGGTCGTCTCTGACCCCGGTAAAGGGGGCAGGCCCCGGTAGAAAAGGGGGCAGGCCCGAATTGCGGTGTTTTAGGGTTTTGCAACACTCTC
>JADFON010000346.1 GCA_022562855.1 Candidatus Zhuqueibacterota bacterium
GGGCAATACTGAAACATGATGATACAGTGTTGTACCTAGTCCGCGAAACGAAAGGCACAAAGGACTTCGAGCAGCTACGCAATACCGAAGCATACAAAATCCGCTGCGGACGTAAGCATTTCGAAGAACTCGATGTCGATTTTCAAGTGGTTACAAAAGCTTCCGAGGTTTGACGCAAAGAGCCCTTCCCCTTACCCGTCTTTCATTTCAGAAGTTTTGAAAAGAACCCACCTTTTTTTATATTTCGATCCTACTTGCTAATCGGAACAGAAAACGAAACCTGATGCGTAAACACATGAGCATTCTGTAACATAAGCGGACCGCTTGGCGCCAGTATATAGCTTGCGTCCAACCCGGCAAAAAACAGATCCCCATTATTTTGCCGCTGCACGCCGGGTCTGCCCGTGCCTGTTGTAACCTGACCGGCATAGCGGATACTGAACTGTGTAAAATTAAAATTCAAAGACCAGCTTGCTGTCCATTCGGACCAATTTTCTTTTTGCTTTCTGCGTGACGATTCTATGTTGTTATACTGGTCGAGCCAATACTTTATTGAGCGCATCTGTATTCCCAGTTGAAAACCGACCTGTTCTCCGTCCTTGCTGAACCCAATTCTCAACAATTTATTTGAAAACCGGAAGTCGTTTTCGATAGTCTTTCCCCCAACCGGTATTATGCCGCCGCCGGATGTCATTACAGGCTCAGCCGCATCCGCCCAGGTGTTGCTCCATATTGGCTCATAGATAAGATCCAATCCAATCGTAACGCCATCTTCCTCTATAGTTTTCGAAAATCCCAATCCAATGCCATATGCGCTTGTGTTGCCGGGATCCCTCGGAATGTTCATTATCTCGTAATTAGGAATCTTAGGATGCGATTTCCAATTTCCAGTCAGGTTAGCGCCTATCAACCAGCCGGTATCGTATAAGGGACGTACGTATCCCAGGTGAATCCCGGTTGTATTGGTCTGGTCGAGGTTTTTTTCCACACGCGTAGCAGGAGACCAAATATCTGACCATGGGAATTCGTTATAAGTTACATCATGCTCCATATTGAACCGGTTAAGCAGTACAAGCGCTTCGTAATAGTGGTTCTTACCCAATTCCCCGGTAAGCCCAACCCTGGCGTCCACCATATATCCCGATTGTTCGATCTTTTCGCTTCCAGCATATAAAAAATTTACGACATCTATGGCATCCAGTCCAGCCAGAAAAATACTTCCCCCGATCGATATATCGGAGTCGGGAATTTTAGTGCCGATTATACCGGACATATACATGTTATTTGAATATTTCCCGCTCAGGAGTTGAAATAAATCAGGATTGGAACTGTCAAGCTGTTGTACAGCTAAGGAGAAACCGCCGAAAACATTTTCCGAAGAAAAAAGAGCGCCAAGTGGAAGAGTACGTGCAGAAAGGTTGTTGGAAATATTATAATAGACCGGTGAAACGAATACAACCGTTTCTTTAATCCGGGAACCTTTAGCCGGATTGACAAATGGATCGAGTAAAGGATCGTTTACAGCAATTGATACCCCTCCCATTCCAAGATTTTGCGAAGGAAATATTCTAAACTGGTTGCCTGTTGCAATAGGTACCGTTTTTAGTGAAATCAGTTGGGCGAGAGCAGTCATGGGCAGAAAAATCAAAAGAAACACTATGAAAAGGACTTGTTTATTCAAATAAACATGCATTTTCATGTCATCCTCCTCTGATATTTTACTGATAATTGTGGAATGATAAAGACTTAAAGAGAGTTTATGCAAACATTATACCAAAACGTTCAGCAGGAATCATATGTGAATATCTGAACTTAAATGGATAAAAAAAGCGATAATTCAACGCCGGATTCTCAGATAATGACAATTTTGTTCCGTGCAATTAATTGCACCAATACCATAAACAGCGCGTGAAAATTACATTTTTTTCAGTCAATACCGAATGCGTGATTTTTGAACGTTTGATAATTTTGAAACAAACTTTCAAGTTGGATAGGGATGATTAATAGATGAAATGAATTGCGATGACTGATAATGGAAGAATGAAGATTATTTGAGAAATTTGGAGAAGAACCCTCCTGATTTTTTCAATATTGTGTCACTTATAAAATCTGCATACTTTTTATTACCACTCGCAAGAAGGTCTTTTTGCTTTTCGATTAGATTGCTCTTTATTGTTTCCAATGGGGGATTGAACGCTGATTTTACTTCCGCAATAATTGTCAGATTGTTTTTTGCAAGCAGGTCTAAAATCACCGAACACAATATTTTATTGAGAACAACTTTCGGAAGGTGATAATCTTTAGAGATTTTTTTGGCAAGTTTATACTGCCTCTGTTGAATTAATGTAGTAAAGCTTTTTTCAAGCGAGGGTTCAATCAATTTGCGGGGTAATTTGTACTGCTTCATGAGAGAATATGTGACTTCGAAGAGGGTTTTTTCCATATGATAATTGAATACCGGAAGCACTATGTTATGTAGTTTTTGATATTCTATTTTAAATTCTTTTTGAAGATAGACCGCCTCATCGAATGCACCTTTGTCGAATCTTCTTTTGAATTCTTCCAGAATAATTTCATCGGATTTTTCAGCGTTGAGATGTGAATCTTTTACCAGGTTTTTAACCTCGGTAAATTTGTTCATTCTCATGTGACGTTTAATAGACTCTTTAAATGCTTCTTCGACTTTTGCTGACTGAATCCCGTAATTTTTTCCAAGCTGCGCCGCCATGTCGAATCTTTTGCGTTTAATATTCACGTCAATGGCTTCTTCAATTGGTTTTCTTATGCGGTCTTTTGGCAGACTAAATTCTTTGTCGATCTTTATCGCATCCTGATATTTTTGCAACTTAAGAAAGGTGATAAACGCCATAACCGCCGGTTCTGCATACGAATCCTTCGGCATTTCGAATTGCTTGGCTATTCTTGCCGCAAGCTCAAATTTATTCTGTCTTATAAGAAATTGCATTACTTTTTCAATGGAGGGAGCAATGTCATCGGTCTTAATTTTGAATGAGTTTTTTATTT
>JADFON010000347.1 GCA_022562855.1 Candidatus Zhuqueibacterota bacterium
GCCTATGTAGGCGGAATTTTCGGTCCGGGCGTTCACCATGTCATGGAGCCGGGAATATTGGGTATACCTGTATTGTTCGGACCGCGTTATACAAATTCATTCGAAGCAGGTGAGTTAATCAAATGCGGTGGAGGATTTGCTGTTAATAACACCCGGGAGATAACAGATATTATAGAGAACTTTCTCAATAACAGAGAAAAAAGGGAATCGGCAGGCAAAAATGCCGGAAATTTAATCCGTCAAAATCTCGGGGCGACCGATAAAATATACAATATATTACGAGAAAAATATGATTTTATTTCCTAAGAAGATACAAATAGAAACTACCATGCTGTGCAACAGCAAGTGCACCTTTTGTCCCCAGGATGAACTGACTCGCGGACCTGATTTCATGAAAGAAAAGGTATGGAAGAAAATAGTCGATGAAAGCCGGGGGCGTGGCGTTTTGTACAGGCCTTTTTTGATAAATGAACCCTTTGTCGATAAACGGCTTGGCGAGATAATTCGTTATATCCGAAAGGATGATACGGCAAAAGTAGAATTAAATTCAAATGGGAAATATGTTTCGCGAGACCTTGTTACTGAAGTATTAGAAGCTGGGGTTGATTGGATTCGGTTCAGCATTGACGGTTTCTCCAGTAGGACTTATAAATTGAGCGGAAGAGGGGCGCGATACGAGAAAGTTGTTGAGGACGTACAGTTTTTTATTAGCGAACGCAACAGATTGAAAAGCGACTGCTTTATCGAGATCAGAATGATTGACATGAAAGAAAACAAGCATGAACAGGAGGATTTTGTTTCCTATTGGAAAAATTATGCAGATGAAGCAACGATTACAGAATTATATAACTGGCCCTGGATGGGGCAGACCGAACCAGCACGAGTGCCATGCCTCAAAATTGTAGATGAGATGTTTTTTATTGTTGACGGCAGGGCTACCCTTTGTTGCTGGGATTTTCAGGAAAAAGCTGTAGTAGGAGATATTAGAGAGCGGACGGTTGAGGAAATCTGGCTCGGCGCGGTTAATCAAAATTACCGGGATTTGCTGCAAGAAGGCAAACGGGACGATATCGACCTATGCTCTCGGTGTGACGCCTACAAGAACCATGATTTTTCCGATTGGAAAGGATATGTCGAATCCGAATGATTCGGATCAAAAATGGGTATCGAAAGGAACAATAACTTTTTTATTGTGGTTCGCATACGTATATTGTTATTAAAAAACGGTCAGTAGACAGAATTCTATCTTATGCAAAAATTCAAATTTTTCTTTTACACGGTTATAGTGTTTTTGCTTGTTTCTGCCGGTCAGCCCCAAACTTCTTTAGCACAGCTTTCGGGTTATGAATTGCTGAAGATGGATATATCGGCGCGCGCCTCCGGAATGTCCGGGGCGTTTGTCGCAATCACAGGAGATTTGCACTCATTGTTTTACAATCCGGCGGGTTTGATAGGGATTCGAAATAAATCACTGAGCTTTACCTATCTTGACCACATTTTGGATATTAAAACAGGGAGTATAGTTTTTGCTGTACCTCATGGAATTAATAGCAAAATAGCGATAGGTGTAAATTATATAAATTACGGTAGTTTTGAAGGGAGAGACGAAAGCGGATTTCCAACTTCCTCCTTTGACGCGCAGGATGTCGTATTCGTTGGGGGTTTCGCAAGGGAATATTCATCTTCGCTGTATTACGGTTTGAACGGTGAAGTTTTTTACTCGAAGATCGGAGGTTTTTCGTCTACGGTTATTGGATTTGGCGGTGGGGTAATCTATTCTATACCTGAGCATATGCTGACGATTGGCGTCAGCATCACGAATGTCGGTTTTGTTGCAAGCGCTTATGTGGATACAAAAGACGATGTGCCTACAGTAATCAAAGGGGGTTTTACAAAGCAGTTAGCCCATCTGCCTCTGCTTATTAGTTTTGAATATCGGCAGTATTTCGATGGCGAATTTCAGATTGTCGGTGGGGGAGAATTTACCTTCGCAGAATTTCTTAAAGGAAGACTTGGTTATAATTCATTCGGGACCGACCAAAAGATTGGGGATGAGGGTGGCAATTTTGCCGGAGCTTCTTTTGGATTCGGATTCAACTGGAGGCAATATTTGTTTGATTACTCGTTTTCTTCATTCGGGGTTATTGGAGATTTACAACGTCTCACGGTTTCGTGGATGTTTTAACCGCCGCCATTCTTCTTCGTACCGTTAGTCCCATTGTTTCGCTGTTCTCTATTCCTGTTGCGGCGCTCCCGGGCTTCGAGTAATAAACCCTCCAATCTGTCAAGGTAATCCTTCTCTGTGAGCCTTCCTGCCTGAAATTCCTCTCGTAAGGCGGTCTGCAGTCTCAAAACATCGAGATCCTGCATAAAACTTTCAGCTCTCTCTCTGGGGAATCCCCACCATCTCCTCATATTGTCGATGGATTGTTCCTGCGTTACAGTCCGCGGTTGCCGCAAATTGTCCTGGTATAGTTGCTCATCTATTTCATTCAGCATAACGTTATCCTCAAGGGCAGATCGTGCAATTTCGTCAAGATAATAAGTTGTAGGTATTCCGATATCCGTTTCAATCTTGATAAAGTCATTATTCTTTTCAACTATTTTCCCTTCGATAATATTCCCTGATTTCAGAGTGATGGTATCAGCAGACGCTATTCCGACAATACAAAAAAATGTAACGATGAACAATATTTTATACATTCCAATATTTTTAAAATCAAATTTTTTAGATAATTCGGACATGGTATGTTGCGGCGATATGAAGCCTATTTTTACTTTTTCTGATCTTTAAGGAGTTTATATTCAATGCTGTCGGTCAGGGCTTCCCAGGATGCTTCAATGATGTTTTCATGCACACCGACGGTGGTCCACGAATCGGTATTGTCTTGGGACTCAATGAGAACACGGACTTTGGCGGCGGTGGCTGCTTTTGAATCCAGGACGCGGACTTTGTAATCGGTTAAATGCATCTCGGCAAGCCGCGGGTAGAATGGTTTGAGGGCTTGTCTAAGGGCTG
>JADFON010000348.1 GCA_022562855.1 Candidatus Zhuqueibacterota bacterium
AGGAAAGGTGGAATCGTAACGTCCTCATTTTTGTAGAAGACTTCCGTGACACCTGGGTAGGCTGCTTTGTCTTTCTTGTTTCCGAATAAATCTGGCTTAAGTTCCCCGGCATATGTCTTGTCTGTCCCGCCGCCACGGTGAGGATCTGATGTGGCAAAGTATAAAAAGAAAGGGCGGTCATCTTTAGCCTTAATAATCGCTTCGCATTTATTCGCCATTTCAACGGGACTGCGCGAATTTGCGGGAATGTAGGTCTCGAAATGATATACTTCTTCGGGTGCAACATGGTACTTGCCGATTTGCACCGTGCGGTAGCCCTCGTTAGCGATGACGCGTGGTAGTGCCAGTGAAACAACATCAAAAAAAGAATTAAATTTATGATAATTATGCACATGGCCATATTGCCCGTTCTTGTGATTGTGCAGGCCTGACATCACCACCGATCGACTTGCGCTGCAACTAGCTGTTGTGGCAAATGCGTTGAGGAATACGGTGCCGTCAGCCGCAAGCTTATCGATGTGAGGCGTCACCGCGGTGGGGTCTCCATAGCAACCTAGTGTGGGGCTTTCGTCGTCTGTGATGAAAAAGATAATGTTCCTTTCTGCACCGTGGAGAAAATACTGAGAGAAAATGAATAATAATAGGGACAGCGATTTTTTCATATTCACTTATTAGTTCATTAATCAACTCCATAATTTCATCTTCAGACGCATCATCAATTATCTGGCATATCTTCTTAACAGAAATCGGAAAATCCGAAGCAAATATCAGAGCTTCTATAATTTGTTTATAACCGTTATCTGGCATTCGCTGCTAAATTATTATTGTTTATCATTTCAATCTCCGTGAGATCCATATTTCCTTGAACGGTTGAGCCTGTGATACAATAAGCTGTCTTCTTTTAACAAGCTCCAATATCGCAAGAAAATTAATTACAATAGCAAATAAATCATGAATATTCATAAAATGCTTTTGAAACGAGACTTTTTTATGTTCCTTGAACAAATCGAGAATCTCGGTCATTTTTTCTTCGATTGTCACAGGATCCGGTTTAACAACATGAAATTTTTCGTCTGTTTTTTTCTTGAAAATTTCATTAAAAACTACTACAAGTTCATATGTTGTCATCTGCATGTCGAAATCTTCGTCATTATTATCCGTAATACCCTTTTGCGAAAAATTCCCACGCAGATAATAATGAGACCGTTCATATTCAAGCCGTTCAAACTTTTCGGCAGCTTCTTTTATTTTCTGGTATTCAAGAAGATTTTGAATAAGCTCATATCGCGGGTCTTCAATTTCTTCTTCTTCTTCTACATGCACCGGCAGAAGCATTTTCGATTTGATTCTCATAAGAGTTGCAGCCATTACAATAAATTCTCCGGCTATTTCCAGATTTAAAGACTGCATTACTTCAATATATTCCAAATATTCTTTTGTTATCTTTGCAATGGGTATGTCGTAGATATCTATTTCACCTTTTTTTATGATAAACAAAAGGAGATCATGAGGTCCTTCAAATATATTTATTTTTATCTGGTATGACATATTCTTCTCTTAACCGAAATTCATCGCTTCGTAGACGTCGGACATGGTCTCCTGTGCGACTTCTCTTGCTTTTTTTTCGCCGTCTTTCAGAATGTCGATAATATCGTCTCTTCGATTATCATAATATTTAAAATTCTTACGAAACGGTTCCAGAAAATCAATCAGCTTCTTTCCAAGATTCTCTTTACATTCTACGCAACCCAAAGCGCCGGATCTGCAACCCTGTGCAATTTTGCCGGTCTCATCGGAATTAAATTTTTCGTGATAATTAAATATCAGGCACACATCTGGTCTTCCGGGATCGCCTTTTCTGACTTTTTGAGGATCGGTTACCGCCTTCCGTAAGGTCTTCAAGATTACATCCGGTTCGTCCGACAATAATATAATATTGCCAACGGATTTGCTCATCTTTTTTCCGTCCGTACCCGGAAGTCTGCTAAATGACGTCAACTTGACTTCAGGTATGGGAAACACATTACCGTAAAGCTTGTTAAAGCGCCTGGCTATTTCACGGGTTAATTCCACGTGCGGAGCCTGGTCCTCACCGACAGGAACAAGATTCGCTTTATAAATCAAAATATCCGCAGCCTGCAAAACCGGATAACCCAGATGTCCGTAACTCATTATTGCTTCAAGATGAAGCTCTTTTGCCTGTTCTTTAACTGTTGGATTACGCTCAAGTCTGTTGACCGTAACCAACATAGAAAACAACAGGTGAAGTTCAGCGTGCTCCTTTATCTTTGACTGAATAAACATTGGGCTTTTTGAAGGATCAAGCCCAGCGCCTATCCAGTCAATTACCATATCGATGCTATCCTGAAATATTTTTTCGGGTTGCGTGGCGTTGGTAGTAAGCACATGCCAATCCGCTACAAGATGGTAATTTTGATATTGGTCCTGCAATGCAACCCAATTCTCAAGTGCACCAACGTAGTTTCCGAGATGCAATTTGCCGGACGGGCGCATCCCGCTTAAAATATTTCCTTTCTTCGACATTATCTTTTTCTTACTTTTATTGTTTAGTTTAGAAACAAATACGGTTTCCAATCACCGTTAATAGAATCTACAAAGAAGCTCAAGAACGATATATAATCCGGTTTATGTGGTTCGCGCAATAGCTGCATGCCTTCTTCGGAAGGTGTCCTGTTTCCTTTCTTATTGTTACACCTAACACATGCGCATACGAGGTTTTCCCAATTGACCGAACCGCCTCTAACTCTCGGAATAACATGATCGATCGTCAAGGACACTTTCTTCTTCCCGCAATATTGACACTGATAATTATCCCGAATCATTATATTTTTTTTTGACAGAACCACTCTCTTTGCAGGGACTTTTTTGTACAGCAGCAACCTCACTATGGACGGTACTGGCAAACTCAGCCGCATAGAACGCAAAAATTGATGATCAAGCGGCTTTATCACTTCTGCTTTACCAAGCTAGAGCAGAATT
>JADFON010000013.1 GCA_022562855.1 Candidatus Zhuqueibacterota bacterium
TTCAGCAATTACCGTTTAACGCATTAGTTATTTAATTCTCTGGTTTTCCATTTTTGCTTCAACAAATATTGTTTGATGCCAGCAAGTAAATCCTCATCGATCATTCCTGATAATAGTCACGAAATATTCAATTTATATTTTCCATCCGGGTTAAAATGTACCGTCAGTCCCGGTCGGTCAAAAGAAGAAAAACTTATAGCCATTACTTCGAAACTGGTTTATCCGGGATTAGTTATTACTCCCGATGACGACCAGGTCCGGTTTATATCCGAATGCCTTGAAAAAACAAAGGTCATTTGTGTTTCCGTCTGCCTCGACAATGATCCGGAAGAGAATCTTGAAATAATTAATTCCTTTATTTCGGGCAAAGCAGACGTACTATTAATCGACAGCTCAACCGCTGAAAATTTGCCGGAATTTTCATGTAATTATATTATCCATTGGATGTTGCCGGTTTCGGTTAAAGACTATGTAAGAGATTTTCGTTTTTTGAAAAAGTCATCAATGGAAAAATATGCAGTTTTATTATACGACCCGGCGGACAGGTATTTCCAGGAAAACATCATTTCCCTGCGGTACGGCTCCTCGAAGGATATACAAAGGCGGATGCTCGCAGACCTGGACGAAATGGAGGAATACACTCAAACTTCCTTGTGCCGAATACACTTTCTGCACAAGGCGCTCGGAGTAGAAGAACCGTTAAAAGAATGCGGAAATTGTGATAATTGTAGAAAATCTCTTGCAAAACAATCGCTCGGAGATAATGACAGGGAAACCTTCACTATACTTTTAACGTGCATAACGGAAACGAGAGAAAAGTTTGGTGTTCAAACACTATCCGACGTTATCAAGGGAACAAAATCCGGTCGAATCACTGAATATCGATTAGACCGTGCGACCACATTTGGCACGCTTCGAGACCTGAAACGAAAGGATATTAAGAAACTCTTTGACCGGCTTATCCATCTTGGATATTGTAAACGTACATCAGGCACGTATCCGTCACTTTATTTAACCTCTTTGGGGAAAAGATTTACCGGTAATATACCTTTTCAGGTGCTTGAGTTACCGAAAAAAATGTCGGTAAACCAGGACGAACATTTAGATATGGTTTTGTTTGAAGCAGTAAGGAACTATCGAAGAGGGGAGGCAAAACTTCTCAATATATCCGCTTTTATGGTGTTTCCGGACCGGGTATTGAAAGAAATCGTAAAACTACAGCCTCAAACTCAAAAGGAATTAAAAACTGTAAAAGGGTTTGGAGAAAAATCGTGGGATTTATGCGGAGAAGGATTGTTGAAAGTTGTACGAAGGCATAGAGCGGAAACGATATAAATCCCGGCAATATCCGCCAACTCAATTATCTTCGTACTCTCGACGCTCCGCCTGCAGGAGTTCTTGTCGGTTCATCGTCCCATAATAATTTTCGCTTAATGGGACTTGGTAAATTCAAAGAGTAAATCGATCCGAAAAGGTCGTCCACAGTTGAAATTTTCTTACGTATAACAATGTTCCTGAGATAGATCACTTCCTTTTGGCTCATCTTTTTCTCTTTGCATAATTGGGTAAACCAAGCCCATTTTTTGCTGTCGGTGTAATAAAGATACGACTTGTAAGCAATGAAAATTGCGACTGCCGCTAAAATAAGGTAAACAAAAATATCAATAAAAAGAGAACCGGATCCACCGCCAATTTGAAAATCTCTAAAGTTACCTCCCACTATATTACCCTCCTGTTTATAAAACGAGTTGCTTTTATAAAAAGTTCAATAAAACGAGGGAGAATACCACATAACCCTGAATTTCAACGTATAAATCACTATTAGTATTGTTTTAAATAAAATCAATGCGAAGCGGATTATAGGTTAATGTAATATAAAAATAACCATAAGTCAAAATAATCTTAAAAATTTTTGAAAATAAGAAATATTGTAATAACCCGGTTTTAATTGATATAACAAAAAAAAGCCGGAGATTTGCAGCCTCCGGCTCTGTCACTGTACGTGGGTTCGGCAGTTTCATACAGTGGTTAGTTTTTACCGTATTAGTTTTTCTTTTTTACGACCTTTCTTTTTGGAGTATTCTTTTTTACGGGTTGTTTTGCTTTGCTGCTTCCTCCGGAATTTTTGGATTTACCGCCTGATCTTGTCTCCGTTTTTGTGCTTGTTTCACGCGAACGGCTTTTCGTTTTAGAGAAAATAGAACCTATGCGGGACAGAAACGAACTACCTTTGTCCCTCCTGTTTTTATTTTTCTCTACACGAGCAGTCCGGTTTCCTGTCGATGATCCTTTTTCAACTGTTACCGGTCTTCTTTCAGTAATCCGTTCTTTAGCTTGAGTTCCGGTTCTTGCAGCCTCCCGACTGTTACTTCCCCCATTTCTTGAATCAATACCCGGATTTTTCTTCGTCTGAGTATCCTTCGTTACGGTTCTCCTGCGGTTTTCAGGTTTATTAACATTTCCGCTGTCTTTTTGAAGCGGGCTGCGTGTCTTTTCCAGATCGCCGCTTTTCTTGACTGTTTCAGGTTTGAAAGTGTACCGGTTTTCCTCTTTCCCCCTGTAACGGACGCGTTCATTTGTGGCATTCCCAAGCCCGTTTCTTTGAAACTCCCTTTTTTTCCTCTCAACTTCGTAAGAAATGTACCTTCCGTCATTCTTGAACCGGTACCTGCTCACAACGGGTACATAAATCGGTTCATATGCCCAGTTAAAACAGTGGTGCATATAATGATCGAACACATAAAAACCGTAATGATTTCTCACAATAGGTGCGCAATAACAATGATTTGCATAGCATCTTGGATGCCAGATATGGCAGAAATCACACCAATAGCAATATACTCCTCCAAGTACTATGGTCGTTCCTATCCATATTTCTGTGCTTGTTGTGGCTACGACGCCCCTTGAATTGTCATAGGTATCGATATACGTATTTATCTTTTGATTAGACCTGTCCCTTGAGGGACGGCTTACGCCATCGGTAATGACTGTTTTTTGAGAGATAACAACGCCACGGCGATATTGGAGGTAGGCGGTGTTACAACCGGAAACCAAAATCAACAGGGCTAATAGACCCGCAAATAATCTGTAATTTCTCATTATTTTACCCCTTCGATTGATGATATACATGCATAATACTTCATGGTTTGCTCATTCAAATATATAGTCGGTGATTATTTTTTGATTTTTGGCAAATGAATCATCAGTTTTCTCTCCTTTTCTTGTTTAAATTTTTCCCCTGCAGAAATCTTTAGCTGTGGATTTCCCGCTTCTGTCTGGTACGCCCAGTCAAAAACAACTCTGTCGTTGTAGACCTCTTCAATCCTAATAGTGACAAAGTGATTGTCATATGTCCAGATTATATAAGAATAATCCTCAAAAAGCTGTATATATCCTTCCTTCGCCCATTCTGTCGTTTCCGGAAAAACATAATCAACGTCGGATAACTTGTCTGTAGGACCGAAAAGGGCAATATCGGTGTCGATATCAAAAGCGTTTAGAAAAAGGACACCTTCAAAATTATCGATGTAAATATCGTTTGAAAGGTTGTCAAGAGACTGTACCATGTAATTGTCATAATCGCTGAAATCCACCGCACACCTATCCGAATTAGTATTCAAGGAGTCGTAGAAAAGTGCATGAACCGTCAAATCATACCCTTCCGGTCTCGGTGTATCCCAGATAGTTTCATAGCTCAAATCGCTTTCATTTCCAACAAAATCAATTGCCGCTACAGCCATGTATTGTGTTACCCCGTTCAGGAAATAAAATGTGTAATATGTCTCTGCAGTAATACCGACAAGCGAGTAAACGCCGAACTCCTCGTCACTTGTATAAAGAGCGAATTCTTTCAGATCGGGTTCAGGGTTAAGCGCCCAATACAGGGTAACTTCTCCATCACCTGAAATACTGTACAGCCCTGAAGGCGCGGAAGGAGGATTATCGATTGGAGCTGTTCCGTGGTTATTACAACCCGCAATCAGAATTGCAATGATTATTGTCATAAAGGCTGTTGTATTTTTCATCTCTCCGCTCCTTCTTGTTAACAAGTCTGATAAACTATAGCGCAAAACCTGTACCAGCTTTTGCCCGTGCTTAAATATCCTGATTTGCATCCGGTGCTTTTCAAGAGTGTTGCAAATATACACAGTTTGTGACGTAGCCATCACTACGTGACTGTTGTAATCATTGTCATGCCGGAATAATAAGTGAAATGATACGGTTATTTATAGTTTTGATATTGAAAAAGGAATCTAAATACTAAAGAGGCAGGCGCAAGTTACCGATAATAAAAGAGGTTAATGATATTCATGCGGCTCGGCAGGACTTGAGTTAACTATGGCAGCGAATACAGAGGAGGCAAATCTTGGCAGAGATTTCCCAGTTAAACAACAGCCTAGGCAGCGTCGATACATTAGTCCAGCGGTTTATAGCTCAGGAACGCGGTCCGATAAATGACCTTGAGAAATCTAAAAAAGAACTACAGAGAAGACAGAACGTATATACTGACCTCAAATCAACTCTCAAATCCTTAAACGATCTTGTCAAAGATTTTACACGCGTAGGAACCTTAAACAACCTGCTGACAAAAACAGCCGTTTCAAGTAATGAGCGTTATTTCTCCGTTACCGCTACAAGCGGCGCCGTAATAGGAAACCATTCCATAAAAGTAGACCGTCTCGCTTCGTCGGACACCGGGGTTTCTGCTCGATTTGGCGATACGGGAAATGACCTTGCATCTTCATTGTCAGGGACTCAGGAATTTACCCTTGCAATTGGTGGAGGCACATCGGTAACGATCAGTGTCAATATCGATGGAGCAGACACCAACAAAGAGGTAATGAACAAAGTTCGTGACGCGATAAACGATGCAGGTCTGGAAGTAAACGCTTCTATAATAAAGGATACAAACACTACTTCAAGGCTTGTGATAAAAAGTAAAGCAACCGGCTCTACTAATTACCTGGACTTGGTAGAAGTTGGGGGTTCCACAATTCTCAGGGACCTGGGATACATCAAAAATAATGGCAGCCGGGAATTATATTCCGGTACCGCCGGTGGTTTCCTGGTTCAGGATTTTGCAGAACTTGACGCAAAGCTGACGATAGACGGTATCGAAATAATAAAAGATACAAACGAAATAACCGATGTTTTTGAAGGTCTTTCGATAAAACTGCTTCAGGCGCAAGACGCGGACGATACTGCGCTGACATTATCGGTTGAACAAGACTCGGAAAATACAAAAGTTGAAATCGAGAAATTTATTGAAAAATATAACAAAGTAATAAAATACCTTAATGAAAAGACAAAAGTCGATCCGGTAAATTTTGTAAGAGGAGACCTTTCCGGAGATGTAATTATCAGAGGTTTAAGACTCAGTCTGAGAACAATCGTCGCTACGGGTGTGCCAAGTCAGGAACAGGGGGGGCTGCAGTTTCTTTCACAAATTGGCATCAAAGCTGATCGGGACGGTACAATTTCCATATCGGATAGAGATAAATTCGATGAGGCTTTAAATGGCAATCTTGAACAGGTTACCAATCTTTTTACCTCGGAAAACGGGATTGGGCAGGGGATCAATTCCCTGCTTAAAGGATTTGTATCTTTCGGGGGAGCGGTAGACAGAACCAAAAAAAGTATAACCAGACGCATCAGTAGTATCGATGTACGGATAAAGAATTTCGAAGCCAGGCTGCTTATCCGTGAGTTGAGTCTGAGGAGAAGATTTACCGATTTGCAGAGAGCCCTCAACCTGCTCAATTCACAGCAAGCGTTGTTACAAAATCAATTTACGAGGTTTCAATCTTTTGGTGGGTCGTTTGGAGGCCGGTTCTAAGCATGTCTGAATTTATTTTCCCATAGGGACCACTCACGTGGCAAGATAAGAAAATGTTTTTTCCTCCTCGCTAAGTCCCGCGGACGCTTTTATATTGTTCGCGGGATTTTTATTTCTACAAAGCAGGATGTTTTGTATGATGGTCGGTTGCATTCTGGAACGCCCTGGCAACCGTTATCATTTCCGCGTCTTTAAACAGGTTCCCGTTAATTCTCAATCCGGTAGGCAAACCGTTTATAAATCCGTGGGGAATTGTCATAGCCGGATGTCCGGTATGGTTTGTTATACTTGTCGACCCTCCGATATAGACATCGATATCCTTCAGAGCTTTGCTAAAATCCTGCATTAGTATTGTCCTTACGCGGTTAGCCTGTATATATTCCACCCCAGGAGTAAATCTCCGGACCCTGAACCGGTACGGACGGTTGCTGTTTGACATCGAATCGATCTCGCCGCTGCGGACGATGTCGTCGAATACCGCCGCACCCTCGATATGAAGAACAAAGCCTAAATTGCCGGCTGATATGCTTTGTGGAAATTCGAGGGGAATAAGCTCAATCCCAAGGGAACGAAAAACTTCAATAGCGGAATTATCGATCTGTCTTTGTTCCCCGGCGCGTCTTCTCCCTTCATCGGTTTGAGCCCTGCTTTCCCGTTCAAAAGACGATTTGACGTATCCGACACGGATCTTTGTCAAATCATCGGCGGGATGCCAGTTGAACGGTCTGTTAACGACCGCGGTATCGTAACCGTCCGGACCGTAGATGGCATTGAGGACGATAGCGCAATCTTCGGCGGAACGGCATATTGGCCCCACTTTATCCATTGTCCAGCTCAAAGGCATGACGCCGTGCCGGCTGACCATTCCGAATGTCGGTCTCAACCCGGTTACACCGCACCGGGAGGAAGGAGATATGATCGATCCCTGAGTTTCCGTACCGATGGAGAAACCGACCAGTCCTGCGGCGGTTGCCGATCCCGGACCGGCGGACGAACCGCCCGAACCCTGCTCCGTATTCCAGGGGTTTCTCGTCTTGCCGCCAAACCATGTATCGCCTGTCGCAAGCCCCCCGGAGGTCAGCTTCGCAACAAGTACGGCTCCTGCATTTGTCAGCCGTTTATAGACCGTCGCATCTGTGTCGATAACCTGGTTTTTGTATGGTTCAGCGCCCCATGTTGTCCGGTATCCTTTTACCGCTATGAGGTCTTTTACGCCCCAGGGGATGCCGTGCAGCGGTCCCTTGTAATTGCCTGCCGAGATTTCCTCGTCCGCTTTGCTTGCTTGCTCAAGAGCAAGTTTCTCAGTAAGGGTTATAACACATTTTAGTTTCGGGTCGTACTGCTTCAAGCGGGATAAGTATATCTTTGTAAGGTCTGTCGAGGTCACCTGGCGTGTTTTGATTAGGGCGCTTAAATATGTAACGGACAAAAAGGCAAGCTCTTCTTCGGTATTCGGCATAGTCACCGAAACGCTGCTTGTTATTGACGGGTTTCGTTCCGGTTCTATTTCTTCAAATCCGGGAGGGACCGGGTTAAATACAAAACAGGGGGCAACACTTGCGTCGAGTTTCATTGCACGGATGTTTTGATAGTTGGTCCTGAGCCTGTTCAAATCCCGCACAAACCTTTCCCGCATATCTTCCGGGAACGATAATCCGGCGATTTTTTCAGCAGCGATAACCATATCGACCGTGATTTCGTCCGCATCCTGTGCAACTGCGACTAAGGTTCCCGGCAAAAGGGTAGCGCCGAGACCTATGGACGAAAAATAAGCCATGAACTTTCTTCTGTTCATGGCTAATTTTTTAGAGCTCACTTTTTTTGTCATTCATTATCCTTTTAAAATAAGTATATACAATTTATTACCTCAGAGACCGCAAAGAAAGAGAATTAGTGTATAATGCAAAGTGAAGAGATGCCATAATTTTCAAGATATGCATTGTGCTTTTTGAGATTTGTTTTTTAATTAAATCTCTGTGTACTCTGCTCATTTTTTATATTCTTAGCGTTACGAATAAAGCGTTATGTTAGTATTCGTATCCTTAATTACGGCAGGTCCGGGTGTTTCAAATGGTGATCGGTGTTGTTTTGGAACGCATGAGCCAGTAGTAATATCTCTGTTTCTCCGAATAATTTTCCGGTAAACTGCATGCTTGCCGGCAGACCTTGCGCAGTAAAACCGTTGACCACGTTTATCTCCGGATGCCCGGTGAGATTTGTCAGACTCAGGCTGCTGCCGATAAACATGTCGTAATCGGACATAAATTCGTTAAACTCTTCAATAATACGCGATCTAAGACGGTTTGCCTGAATATACTCTACTGCGGGAACAAACCTGGCTCGTCTGAATGAAGCGCCCCAACTGCTTCTTTCGGGTTCACCGTTCATAAGATCGTCACGGTTGTTTCTCGTTAGTTCGTCGAATGCCGCAGCGGCTTCTGTGGTCAAAATGAAACTTATTGCGCTGGTTGGCAGATCGGGTAATTCAATTGGTTTCAGGTCGACTCCAAGAGAGAGCAATACATTCAAGGCTGCGTCATCGCGTTCTTTTACTGCTTGCCGGCTCTCGCCGCCGCCTCTTCCACCACGTCCTCCTCTACCTCCGCGACCGCCTCTGCCACCGCGTCCACCCCTTCCCGTAGTTTCGGGAATATCACTTAAATCCCGGAAGTACCTGTTTTTCAAATATCCCACCCGTAATTTTCGTACGTCTGCGTTTGCATCCCAGTTAAACGGTACATCGATGATTGCGTTATCTTTACCGTCCGGTCCATAGATGGCATTAAATACCAACGCACAGTCTTCCGCAGACCGGCACATGGGTCCTATTTTGTCCATTGTCCAGCTTAGCGCCATTGCCCCGGCACGGCTGACACGGCCGAACGTGGGTCGTAAACCGATGACGCCATTCCTTCTGGACGGCGATATTATTGAGCCTTGTGTTTCGGTGCCGATGGCGAAACCGACAAGCCCTGCCGCAGTGGCAGAACCCGGACCCGCAGAAGAACCGCTGGAGCCGCTTTCCATATCCCATGGATTTCTTGTTCTTCCGCCAAACCACCTGTCACCCTGGGCTAATGCGCCCATACTCAATTTTGCGACCAGGACAGCGCCTGCTTCGGTCAACTTTGTGTACACAGCTGCATCTGCGTCTATTACCTGGTCTTTGTACGCTGACGACCCCCAGGTTGTCCGGTATCCTCTGACTGCCAGTAGATCTTTGGCGCCCCAGGGAATTCCATGCAGGGGTCCCCGGTAAATACCGGCGGCAATCTCTTCATCCGCTTTTTTGGCTTGTCTGAGCGCCAGGTCATCGGTAAAAGAAACGACGCAAAATAACTGCGGGTTGTATTTTCTTAATCTCGAAAGATATAATTTGGTCAGGTCGGTTGAAGTGATTTCACGATTCTTGATCAGTTTGGCAAGATGCGTGACCGGCAGAAACGCAAGGTCTTTGTCCGTAGCCGGTTTCGACACCTCAACATCGCTCATGATAAACGGTTTTCTCGCTGTCGGCAGTTTGTATCCCGGCGGAAGCGGATTAAAGACAATTGCTGACAGCGTACTGTTTCCCAGGTTTGCTTCCCTGATTTGCTCGTACTGCCTGAGATAACTCCGGTTACCGTTGAGGCTTTCTACAATCTCTTCCATTTCTTCCTGAGTCATCGTTAGACCGGCGATTTTAGCGGCTGCGTTTACCATTTCTACGGTAATTTCACTTGCATCTTGCGCAACAGCGGTCAAAGCGCCCGGTAAAAGGGTAGCGCCCAGACCGATTGCTGAGAAGTACTTTACAAAACGACGTCTGTTCAATGAAAATCGTTTTGATTCGGTGGTGTTATTGTCTGCCATGATTGTACCTTTCGGTTAAACACAGTTTTTTCTTGTCTAATTGAATAATTCTAATCGGAAGATAATACCTTTGACAAATACTACGTGCGCGACATTAAAAAAATATAGTATCATTAAAACGGTTTGCTGCTCAGTAGAAGCTGTCAATATACGGTGAATTACAAATTGAGAACCAAATTCAGATATGCGGTACAATATAGAATCTATACCATCAAATGCAAGGATTATTCATGTTGAAATTACAACAAAAAAAGCATAAATTTATAAATAAATCTTGCTCAAAAAAATATTTTACAATCTAATCCGAAAAATCAATTGAAATTAAATAAAATAAGCGGTAAATTTTGTTTCATTTTTTGTCTGGAGCTAAACAAGGAGACATAAATGGAAACTATTGGAATGCTCTTTGGAAAATCACCGTTTGGTCCTCTCCAGGAGCACATGGTGGTTGTAAAAGAATGTGTTGACCTGATCATCCCGTTTTTTGAATCGGTAATAAAGAAAGATAAGAGTTCTGTTCAAGCGATTGCAGAGAATATATTTAGTCTTGAAGATAAAGCCGACGATATAAAAAACGATTTGCGCGATCACCTCCCTCGTACGTTGTTTATGCCGGTAGACAGAAACAATCTTCTCGAAATTCTCGATGTTCAGGATTCCATCGCCGATACCGCGCAGGATATCAGTACGTTATTCACGCTTCGTCCGATTGCCATACCTGATGGAGTAATAAATGATTTGAGGGAATTTGTCGACAGTTCGGTCAAGGTCTGCCACATGGCGGCGGAAATATCTGTCCGGTTCGACAAATTGCTCGACTCATCCTTTCTTGGTACGGAAGCCGAAAGTGTCCTGGGAATGATAAAAGAACTTAACATTCTTGAAAGAGAAAACGATAAAGCAGGATTGAAATTGGCGAAACAAATATTCAGCATTGAGAAAGACCTTCAGCCTGTAGATGTTTTCTTGTGGTTCAAACTTAACGGTCTTATCGGCGATCTGGCAGATTACGCCCAGAAAATGGCTAACCGTATGCGCTTAGTTATTGCAAAGTAGCTGTGGTACATTAGAAGAAAAATGCTAAATATCGATTTTATCTTATTGAGTATAACAATCCCCATAGGTTTCTACATGGCGTGGAATATCGGGGCAAATGATGTAGCCAATGCCATGGGAACATCTGTCGGTTCCGGCGCTTTGACGTTGAAGCAGGCTGTTATCGCCGCAGCAATTTTTGAATTCGCCGGGGCGTTTTTTGTCGGCGCAAATGTTACCGACACCGTTCGAAAAGGACTGTTCAATCCCGAGATATTTTCTTCCGACCTTTACGGTCTCGTATTCGGGATGATGGCTGCGCTGCTTGCCGCCGGAGTATGGCTGCAACTCGCTACGTATTTTGGTTTACCGGTATCCACGACACATTCTATTGTAGGTGCGGTTGTCGGCTTTGTCCTGATATTAAAGGGATATGATGCAATAAGCTGGGCTAAAGTAGGCAATGTTGTAGCAAGCTGGTTTGTATCACCCCTCATGAGCGGTGTAATTTCGTTCACGATATTTACCATAATACGAAGGAAGATATTTTATTCCCGCGACCCGATGCGGGCTACAAAACAGGCATTTCCGTATCTTGTGTTCAGTGTATTTGTTGCTCTTACTCTTGTCATAGTGTTTAAAGGTCTGTCAAATCTGAATTTAGATCTCGATTTAAAGGATTCATTGATTACAGCCGGTGTAATAGGTCTTACAGCCGCGTTAATAAGTCTCGTGTATTTGAAAAAGTACTTTCCCGAAAGTAATGAAATATCAACCGAGCTTGAGCAAGTACCGAAGATTCTGGGTTCTTTTTCCGATAAAACAAACGATAAATTGAAAAAGAGGATATCCGCAATCGATAATGACGTCAAAAGGATAATTCTCGATATAAAAAAAGATATGTCTGCAAAGTACGGACGCGCCATACGTGAAGAGGGATTCATGTATGCTGAAAAAATATTCGCAAAACTGCAGATCTTGAGCGCTTGCTTTGTTGCTTTTAGCCACGGGGCTAATGACGTCGCCAACGCAATCGGTCCTCTTGCCGCAATTATAGAAATTTTAAGGACAAAATCGGTGGCTATGACCGTTGCAGTACCGCTTTGGGTGCTTGCACTGGGGGGAATAGGGATCGTTGTCGGACTGGCAACGTGGGGGTTTAAAGTGATATTCACAATCGGAAGTAAGATAACGGATTTGACGCCGACACGGGGTTTCTCTGCTGAATTTGGAGCCGCGATAACCATTGCAATTGCTTCAAAAATGGGTCTTCCAATTTCTACCACTCACACACTTGTAGGGGCGGTTCTCGGGGTTGGCTTCGCAAGAGGTGTTCGGTCAATAAATCTTAAAGTTCTAAAACAGATAGCGGCATCCTGGTTTGTAACCCTGCCGGCAAGCGCCGTATTAACCATCATCTTTATGTATTTGCTCCGGTTTATATTTGGGGGCTATGTTTATTAACACATTCGCGTTGTGCTATTAGAGTGAGTTTTTTCAAAACGACACAGGTTGTTTAATAACATACTGTTAGATTTGATAGTGGTGTCATTTCGAGCGAAGTCGAGAAATCTTTGAAGCGAGATTTCTTCCCATAATGCGGGATCGAAATGACATGATGAGTCATTATAAACCCTTATAAAATTGTTCGTCTTTAATCAATTATAATAGCACAACGGGTTAACACATGTAATTTCATTTATTATCAACCGATATTACCGTAAATTATGCCAGTTCAGATGCAAAAAAATGCCGAAACCGTCAAACGGCTTATCAGGCGGGAGGCGTATTCTAACCTGAGTAAGATTCTAAAAAAAACCCACCCTGCCGACATCGCCTATTTTTACCGGTTTTTTACTCCCCAGGAGCGGGCAAAACTTTTTAGCCTGCTTCAGGAAGATATCGATAAAACCGCCGAAGTACTTGCAAACATGGAATTTATCGATGTCGCACAGCTTCTGGAAACGATACAACCGGAAAAAATAACCAAAATTCTTCAAAAAATGCCCCCTGATGACCGTGTGGATGTTATCGGAAATCTTTCCGAGGAAATCGCCGACGCGGTTATGCAGTTGATGAAGGCGACAGAAACGGCAGAAGTAGAGGATCTTCTCGGTTATGACGAGAATACCGCCGGCGGTATAATGAACACCGAATACCTTGCCTTAAACGAGGAACTGACAACAAAGGATGCTATTGAAGTCTTACATCGTTCACCCGATGTTGAAATGTTTTTTTATCTCTATGTTGTCGATGACCGGAACCATCTTGTTGGTGTAATTTCACTGCGGCAGCTTATAGTCAAACCCGGAAATACTAAATTAGAAAGTATCATGGAGACCGAAGTCATAAGCGTCCATACTAATACCGACCAGGAAGAGGTAGCGCAGCAGGTCGCCCGGTACAATATCCTTGCCATACCCGTTGTCACCGACGACAACAAACTTGTCGGCGTAGTATCGGTCGACGATACAATCGATGTATTACGGGACGAAGCGACGGAAGACTTTTTGAAAATGGCGGGTACGGGCACAGAGGAAATTATCGAACAATCGGTCTTTTCCAGTCTAAAGGTCAGGTCGCCGTGGCTGCTGGCGAGTCTTGCGGGGGGTCTCATTGCCGCCAACGTCATACATAGTTTCGAGTCTTTATTAGAGCAAATAATATTATTATCGGCGTTTCTGCCGGTAATAATAGGTATGGGCGGAAATGTCGGTATTCAGTCTACAACATTGATGGTACGCGGTCTTGCGACCGGGCGTATAGATATAAAACACATTGGGAAAGTACTGGTCAAAGAGATTAAAGTCGGATTTGCCCTGGGTCTGTGCTATGGGATCCTACTAAGTGTTTTAGCCCTCATATTGGCTAATGTAGGTTTGTTAACTTCGGATTCTAATACAGGTATTCCTCTTATCGGACTGATCGTCGGTCTCGGAATTTTTTCATCCATGTTTATCGCGACGACAGTAGGTACATTTATACCGCTCTTTTTTGCAAAATTAAAAATTGATCCCGCATTAGCCTCCGGTCCTTTTGTTACAACCGCAATCGACATCCTCGGCGTGGGCTCTTACCTTATCATAGCCTCCTCTTTGATAAACTAATCCAAATGGAAGTAAAACAAAATAAGTAATTCGTTATGTCTCGTGTTGCTATAATAGATGT
>JADFON010000349.1 GCA_022562855.1 Candidatus Zhuqueibacterota bacterium
ACCTGCAAAAAGAAAAACTCTCGATATTAAACGAGCAGTTCAAGGAGATTGAAGACCTTGGATTAGGTTTCGATTACGACAGGGCGAGAAGCGAATCGGCTAATGCCGACACATCCGGATCCGGAATCTAACCCGATTAAAACCGGGCAACCGTAAATTCGTAATGAAAAAAATCGTAATACACCGAATGACAAACGATTTTTTATCGATAAACCCACCGGGAAAATCATGAGCAAAATAACAGGAAGCCGGATTGTGCCGGTTAAATTTTTGATCCCTGCAGGCGTCATAATACTCGTTTGCCTATTGATTTATTCAAGAAGTGAAAGATCGTCAGTCGGTGTAGAGATAATTGAAGTTCTGCAAGGCGATTTTGTTGTTGATTTGAATGTGCGCGGAGAGATCAAATCGAGTCTTTCGACAATGATAATGGGACCGAGAAAACTTGGATCAAGTTTTACGATTGAGAAACTCGTTCCGGAAGGCGAACGTGTTGAAAAAGGCGATTTTCTTATCAAGTTCGATACATCCGCGATAGAAACTAAAATCAGAAATTTCGAATCCGATATTGCCGTCAAAAATGGTGAACTTGATGTACTCCTGGCAATGCAAAAAGCCGGTTCCATCCGAAGGTCAAATAATCTCCAAAAGGACAGACTGAATTTTGAACTCGCTCAACTGAAATTTTCCAGGTCCGACTTTGAAACCGAAATGAAGAAACAGGAAATGGAGATAGATTTTCAGAAATCGGAATTGAATCTCCTGGATAAAATCGATGAAAATGAACGATTCAAATTTAATGAATTATTGGAGCGGAATAAGATCCTTGAGGAAATCAAAAAATTGGAAAATGAACTGACAACTACAAAAGACCTTCTCAAAGAAGGTACAATAAATGCCCCTGCCTCAGGCGTCGTAATTTATAAAGAGGTTATGGTTATTAAAGGGGGAATGCTTACAATGGAAAAAGTAAAAGAAGGCACAAAAGATATATATTATTCAAGCCCCATAGTAGAACTGCCGAACCTGTCAAAACTGCATGTTGAAGCGGCTCTAAATGAGGTTGAAGTTGGGAAAGTCAAACCCGGACATGAAGTTATAATATCCCTTGACACCGGTGACCGGGTCTATTTTGGTTCCGTATCCAAAGTTGCCGTTCTCGCAACAAAGGAATATATCGACAGGTATGTAAGCTCGGAATACAGAAACGTATACAAAATTGAAATATCGGTTTCGAGCGCCGATTCTGATAATTCCAATGTCTCGATTGACGAATCGACACTTCTGCCGGGAACAATGACTACCTGCAGGATTATTACCGACAGGATGGAAGATGCGGTCTATGTTCCTGTTCAGTCGGTTTTCGAAGAGGATGAAGAATTCTTTGTGTACCTCGCTGAAGGCGGTTCCTTTACAAAAAAACAGGTAAAGACCGGCATAAAAAGTAAAAACTATATCGTCATTTCGGAAGGACTTCAAAAAGGTCAATTCGTGGCGCTTAGAAATCCATACTCGGAACTGGGAATCGTTGGCAAATCTATCGCCGATTTAGAAGCATTGCAATCTTCCGAACAAAAAAAATAATGGTATGAGCGCTCCTGATGGAGAAAGCTTTTGCAAAAAATTACATGACAATGTTGGTAGAACCATGAAAAAATTTATTAGCTTTCCAAATAGCACGCGGGGTCGATTGCTGTTTGCCGGTATGATCGCGGCGGGTCTGATATTGTTGTTTATGATCGTGAACGAGGATGGTGCCGGCAGCGTGGTAACCGCTGAAGTAAAAAGCAAGGAATTCATCGTTTACGTAGAAATCACGGGCGAAATCATTGCCCATCAGTCACGACTCATCAAGGGAAGCCGGGAACTGGGAAGAACACTGAAAATTGCAAAGCTGGCTCCTGAAGGTTCGATAGTAAAAGAAGGTGATTTCCTTCTCCAATTCGATACATCCGATTTGGAGAAACTGTTGAAAGACAGGCAGGGCGAACTCGATTTCAAGAATGGAGAACTGATTGCGTTGACCGCACAATTCGAGACCGATACAGTCCGGCTGATCAGGCAGTTGCAAATTGCGCAGTTAACATTCGACAAAGAACGAATGAAATATGAAATGTCCCATTTAGAACCTCTAAACAAACGACGGCAGATGCAGATAAGTATGAAAACCTCCGAACTGACCTTTAAAGATAAACAGGATGATATCGAAAGTCAATTATTGCAAGGCAGGAACGATCTGCAGAGTACAAGAAACGACATAAGGATTTTGGAAAACAACGTTGCATATACAAATAGTTTGATCGAAAGATCGACAATTTATGCGCCGATACCGGGTCTCGTTGTCTATATGGAAGTATCCGTGGGAATCGGTCTTGGAGAAAAAGAAAAGATAAAAGTAGGCTCGTCGAATAGCTACCGAAGGTCTCTTATACAACTGCCCGACCTGTCGAAAATGCTCGTCAAAGCGGAAATAACCGAAGTCGAATATGCCGGCATAAAACCTGGACAGGAGGCTGACATAACGCTGGATATAAGCGAAACAGTCTATTCCGGAACCGTTTCGGAATTAGCCTCTCTTGCGCACACAAAATACATCTATAGTCCGGGTGAATCGCCCTCCTTTGAAACAGTTTTCGATCTCAAGATAGCGATTCACAAAGATGAAGACGATCTTTCCCTTAAACCGGGAATGAAAGCTGTCTGTAAAATCATCACCAACAAACTCCAAAACGCCACATATATCCCCATCCGCGCAGTCTTCGAAGAAGCCGGCGTTACCTTTGTCTATGTGAAGGATGGTTCATCCTTCAGAAAAACACCGGTAACCGTCGGAACCGGCAACAAGGAAGACATAGTCATCACCGAAGGTCTGACCCCCGGTCAGCAAGTCGCCCTCAGCGACCCCTTCGCGGATACACCGGATACCGCTCAATTCGGCAGTAAATAGATTGGCGGATAATTTAACAAATTCAAAGTACGTACATAAT
>JADFON010000350.1 GCA_022562855.1 Candidatus Zhuqueibacterota bacterium
TCAATAATCAGTCCTATCGATGAAGATTTAGCGCTGGTCTATTCCAGGTTAATGCCATTGGAATTCAGGGAGATTTTGATAAATAAGGGGATACAACTAATCGAAGTACCCGATTCAGAGTACGAAAGTATGGCTTGTAACGTACTGACAGTTTCTCCGCGAAAGTGTATACTGTTGGAAGGTAATCCCATAACGAAGAGTTTGCTTGAGCGAAATGGAGTGACAGTTTGGGAATATCCCGGTGGCGAAATATCATTAATGGGAGCCGGAGGACCAACCTGCCTTACACGCCCTCTTTTGAGAATGGAGTAAAGTTTACTCTTCCAAAAAATCCTAAAATTAATACATGAACTCTCCTGAAACAGGAAAACTTTCACGCCGGCTTGGCGCATTCGATTCCATCATGCTGATGATCGGTATCGTAATCGGGTCGGGGATATTTGTGACAACAGGTTTTATAGCAGAAGCGACGCCTTCAGCGCCGATGATTTTGCTGGTATGGGTCTTTGGGGGTCTTCTGACGTTATCCGGTGCATTGACCTATGCCGAGCTTGGCGCCGCTATGCCTGAAGCCGGCGGACAATATGTTTACCTGAAAGAAGCATATGGACCTCTCAGCGGTTTTTTATTCGGTTGGATCACTTTTTTGGTTTATGTCACAGGTGCAAATGCTGCGTTAGGGATAGCTTTTGCAGAGTATTTCGGGTATTTCTTTCCTTCTCTCGCAACTGATAATATCATCTTCGCATCGGATATTTCAATCGGGAGTTTTGTTTATCACTATTCCCTGTCTTCCGGGCAAATTGTGGCTGTATCGATAATTTTGTTACTTTCATCAATTAATTATATTGGTGTAGGTATCGGAAAAATTGTCCAAAATATATCTACTGTTGCAAAACTCGGAGTCATATTTATTTTTATTACAGCAGGATTTATCTATAGTTCCGGAAATTCTATCGATTATACTTTCAACCCGACGGGATTGAGTTTTGGCAGCTTCGTTACCGGGTTTGGAATCTCCCTTATTGCGGTGTCCTGGGCGTTTGATGCATGGAACAACATCACCTACGTTGCCGGAGAAATAAAAAACCCGCAAAAAAATATCCCGTTTGCACTGGTGACCGGGACATTAATAATCACAGCAATCTATATTTTAATGAACATTGTCTATCTGCGGGCGCTCCCGGTAGAAGAAATGTCCGGCGTGGTAAGAATTGCTGAAAAAGCCTCTTCGGCATTGTACGGTGAAACGACTACCGGAATAATTTCAGCCGCGATTTTAATATCCGTTTTCGGGGCATTAAATGCGTCTATTCTGGTTGGTCCAAGGGTCTACTTTGCAATGGCGAAGGATGGACTGTTTTTTAAACGGGTTGCGGAAATTCATCCGAAATTCAAGACACCTGGATTTGCAATTATTATCCAGGCGGTATGGTCAAGCCTGCTTGCGTTGACCGGATCATTTGAGCAGTTATTCACTTTTGTTATGTTTGTCGCAATCGGATTCTGGATAGCCGCCGCTTCGGCTGTTTTCACTCTTCGCAGAAAAAAGCCCGACCTTCCCCGCCCCTATAAGACCTGGGGTTATCCCGTTGTTCCGGCGCTTTTTATAGCAGCATCGGCAGGAATAATGATCAATACACTGTTAGAGTCACCCCTGGAATCACTAACAGGCATTGGAATTACTCTTCTCGGAATACCGGTGTATTATTATTGGAAACGGAGAGAAAGTGCACTGTCGTAAAAATCATTTCCTGATTATCAATAAATCTGAAATTTGAGCATCGATTAATAATTACCCGGTTTCCAATTTTTAATCAATTTCATATCAAAGCAAAGCAAGCATATTACCGCCGCTGCCGTCAAGCCCGGTATAACAACATAATCCCAAGAACAATGAGGCTTATATAAACATATCGTTTGTATTTATCCGGGGAAAGTTTCCGGTTAATCTTGCCACCCAGCCAAAAACCCAAAAAAATTGCGGGCAATGTATACAGAAACAATTCTAAAACCGTCCATGTCCAAAGTCCTCCGAACCCATGCCCGGCAAGGATCAGAACGCCAAGAGGTAAAGAATATACCTGCAATGATGCACGAAATCGTTTCATTGGCCATTGGCGCAGGGTACCCATCAGGACGATCGGAGGTCCTTTTATGTTATATGCGCCTCCCAATATTCCGGATGCCACACCGAAGCAATAATCCCATTTTTCACTCTTGAGAGCTATAAGCCGGGGTTGTTTTAGATTATAAAGACCAAATAGGACAAGTATTATCCCCAGGATATTTTTGATGAGGCTTTCCGGAACCGACTTAAGCAACCATAATCCGCCGGCAATACCAAATGGCGCTCCCACAAAAAAAATTTTGGCTGATAGTATATCGATCAAATGCCTATCCTCCCAGAGGATCAAGATTTCTAATACTACAGCAGAAAGTGCGACAACAGGAGTGGCAGTATAAATTCCGGTTAAAAAAACAAGAAGGGGCATGGCTACTAAAGCAACGCCAAAACCCAATGACGATTGGGTCAACGAGGCTAAAAACATAACCAGGAATACCAATAATGAGGTTGATAGGGGAACTTGAAAATCCAAATCGATTCCGGACTTTTGTCAATAAGCGTTGAGAATTTTAAGCGCCTTTTCTAAATCTTGAATTGTAATATGAATATGCGGTGCAAATCTGAGCTTTCCGTTTCTGAACGCAATGTGTATTTTTTTACTCTTTAGGATAGTATATATGTCTTTATTACTATTTGGATTTTTGTGCGAAACGAAAAATAATGTAGATTGGCAATCCCCTTTCACGGGGCTTACAACGTCGTACTTATTCCTGTCAACACCTTCGATAAGATACTTAACAGAATTCTTATTGTAGGTTTCAATGTTTTCTATTCCTATTTGCAGAAGATACTCTACGGCTGCTTTCCAGGGTTTATAGTTAAAGAAATTTGCGGTTCCAAAAATATCATAC
>JADFON010000351.1 GCA_022562855.1 Candidatus Zhuqueibacterota bacterium
CCTGTCAAGAGAACATTAATGTCCTCAGGAGCAACAAGGCGGGAGAGTTTAAGCATTTTGTGAATGGAATTAGAACGACCGATTATGTCATCAAAACCCGGTTCAGAATAAGTTAACTTTCTTTGTAGTCCTTTTTTACATTCTTCCAGAATATTATTAATAAAACTCGTAAATTTATCTTTATCTGCGAGTTCCGGTTTATGAAAATAATCTGTAGCTCCAGACCGTAATGCATCTACCACAGTTTCGACTTCTCTTCGTGACGAAAGCATAATAACCGGAGTAACCGGAATCAGTTTCCTTATTTTTTTTAAAAGACTTAATCCTTCTTTATCGTGGGGAAGGCGAATATCAAGAAGGACTAAATCGGGTGTTTGCGACAGTGCGGTAATAGCTGATTCTTCATCAAAGGCGCTTCTAATTTTCCAAGGTTCTTTTGCGAATCTTTTTTTGACAATGCGGTAAATATTTTCATCGTCATCGATAAGAAGAATATCAAAGATTTTTTTCATTGATGTTATCGTTATTGGTTAATAATTTTTAATGTAACAACCTGTATCAAGAAAAAGATTTTGTTTAGGATTCTAATTTAGTAACTATTTTACGCAAATTATTAATTGATTTTTCAATATCCTCGGGATTTTTGCTTAGTGCGGCTGCTTCCATTTCAGCCCCGGTCAATGAGATTTCGGGATAACCATAAAGTCCCCCCGAACCAGAAAGACGATGCCCGAATACAATGATTTCACCAAAATTACTCTTCTCAAATAATTTTTGAATCTCAAAGAGATTTTCTCTTAAATTATCTAAATATCCCCGTCGCAACTCTTCTTCTTGAGGATCTTTAGAATTAGTGTGAGCAACCACAAGCGTCTCCAAATCAAAGGCACGAAAGGAATCTTTTGAATATCTTTTTTTGTTTTTGTACAATTGAAGCAATCGTAAAATATTAATCATTTTTTACAATTATTGCAAATTGAAAGATTTTTCAGTTATGTTCGTACCCAAAATAAATTCCGATATTTTCTACTCAAAAAGAAATATGGTATTTTTATTTTTACTTTTATTTCACGATGGGTTCGCCCCGGAGAACAAGGGAATATAAATCTCAACTCTAAATCTCTCTTATCTGTTCAATATCTGGTCATAATTTACATTTGATCCATCAAAAAAACACCCGCAGGATTAACTGAAAATGCTTGTTTGTACTGCTTATTACGAGTTCCGTTAAAACTATTGGTACTGGAAATTCAAGTTGTATGCCAAATGTGGAATTATGCACTACCTTTTGGAAGGACAAATGATGTAATCTTTGACTATACATAATATCTGACAGCAAATTACAAAAGAGATTGAATAGGTACAATATAAATATTGACCCCAATTTTCATGAGTGCTTTATATGCTTATAGTCAAGGTTGTTTTTTATTGAGCTCGGTGGAGGGATAGGATTCTACCGCAAACAAAAAAGGACTCAAGCATCGCGCCTAAGTCCTTTATTTACAAGTAGTAGCGGGGACAGGATTTGAACCTGCGACCTTTGGGTTATGAGCCCAACGAGCTACCAGCCTGCTCCACCCCGCAGTATATGTATTTAAATTACTATTTTTTATGGACTATATCAAGTTTTTTTTGAGGGGAAAACCGGATTATATTGAGGGTTCTTGTCGGATTAATCAATTGAGGTTGTTCGAGGGCTGTTAGTCTATTTTACTTCAAAGCTCCAGGTCCTTTCCGCAGTGTTATTCATGTTGTCCGTTACAAAAAATCTTACCGTATGAATTCCCGAAATCAGGCTTTGTTTTGGTTTGACAAATATTTTTTTTAGTATCGGGTCCCACTCTGCAATTTGCTTCTTATTGTCAAGATAGAAACCCATTTTGTCCTCACCGGCAATCCCCGACAACTCATCGACAAACCATGCCGCTATTTCAACTTTGCCGTCAGTGACAGATGCGTTATTTTCCGGGGCAATACGCCAGATATCGGGAGGCACAGTATCTCTTATGACAGAAACAATTTCCAGACTGCTCAGACCTATTGTTATAGAATTGGCGGCGGCGTTCCTGTTGTGCCCAATGTAGTGCCAGTCACCATCATTATCCCGGGCGTATATCCCAAGTTTGTCCGGTTTTGGATCGTCGGGAGGATAATTCAACGTCAACCTTACATTCGACTGGAGAAATACCTCTTTTGGTTCAAGGTTTACAATTGAACCCACAAAATCAATTCCGCTGTTTTGATCCAATTTCTCTACGATCTTCTGTCTCACCCAGATATCGTTATATAAGTTCCCGTTCACAACAGATATTCTTCCTGAGTTATCAGGCAAATCCAGATAACCGCCTCTTTTGGGAATCTTGTACACCATTGTCGAAACTTCAGTTCTAAAACTATGCGATGCTGACACGCCCTCAAAATAAATTATTGCAGACCGGTTATCTATCTCGCTCAAGGGCAATACAGATGAGAAACTGCGCCGCGATTGCGCATGTACCGGCAAGGAAATTGTTGCTGCATCTTCCCTTTCTAATGTCACTTCCGGTAACAATTCCAGGTTTTCGGCAGCAGTGAAATATAAACGCAGGTAATCATCTTGAAAATCCTCTATCACATCGAATACTTCAAAAATATTAGAAAGGGGGATTCTTTGGACTTTTTCTTTTCCGGTTATTTCATTGTCCGCCAAAGGACTTTCCGCTGGAAAAATCTGGCTATTATCATATTCTATTAATTCAAATTCGCCCCTCACCGAAGTTTTATTCCCGGAGTAATCACCGACAATTATTTCAAAAGGAACAGTCCCTGTTTCAGTTTTGTCAAAATGAAGTATACCGTCACCCGGTTTATAATTTCCATAAAACGAGAGGTTATTATTTTCTTCAATATACAGTTTTTGAAACCTGCCTTTATCTCGTCTCATCAACCGGTAATCGCGATCGAGATTGACTATCTTGTTCTGAGAGTAGTTAT
>JADFON010000352.1 GCA_022562855.1 Candidatus Zhuqueibacterota bacterium
TTTTTGTCCCATGATTCCGAGTGCCAAAGACGGTTAAAATAACGCCGTTTTTGCTGTTGCATTTCAGGAGATTTGACCCATCCGTAATGATATATATAAGCGTCGATTAGTTTTACATGTAGTTTTTTGTCGTTAATCCGGAATCCCTGGGCGTCTTTGTAGGATTTGATACCCTTTTTATTGCGGATGATTCGTATTTCTTGCCGGTACCACCTCCGGGAAGTACCGATATATTTATAACTGCCGTAGAAATGAAGATATTTGAATAAAAGACCTTCAACACGTTGGTCGGTATTGTAATTATTCAATGAGACAGAAATAACAGGAAGAAATTTTTCATGTACAACCTCATCTCCCTGGATATAAAAACACCAATCCCCGGTACAGTGTTGGAGGGCAATATCAGTTTGTTGTGCAAGAATACGACCACCGGTACGAAGATTTTCGTCCCAAACCGATTCAACGATTTTGATTTTATCCGAATTTATTGACTTTATTAATTCAAGTGTTCCGTCATCGGAATTGCCGACATTTATTATGAATTCGTCACAAACCGGTAAAATGGATGTAACGGCTTCGACAATCGGATAATCATATTTAATCGCGTTTCGTACAAATGTAAATCCGCTCAACGTGAATTTAGCATCCATAGCAGAATTTACTATATAAAGCTGAAAAAAAGTAATATTATTTGAACAATGAAAATCCTCCTTTTGTATTACTCGCCCTGGTGGAACGCAACGGCTTACTACGGCGTGACACTTGCAAAAGGACTCCAGCAAAAGGGCAATAAGGTCTGGTTTGGAACGAATAAGAATTCACCGGGAGGAACCAAAGCAAAAGAAAGTGATATAGAGGTCTTTGACGTTAAACTGGAGACAGTAAATCCTGTCAGTTTTATTCTCGAAACCTGGCGGATTGTGCGCTTAATAAGGCGTGAGAAAATTGATATTATAAATACGTTAAGTCCTCAGGGGCATTTATTGTACTTCCTTGCGTCACGGATATTCGGGCTTAAGACGCCATTAATCAGGACATGTTGTGATGCAAGAGCGCCCAAAGGCAGTTTTTTTAACAAATGGCTTTACAGCCGTTGCGTAAGCTGGCTGATATTCCCCTGTAAATCAAACTTTGAACGGTATTATGAGATTCTAAAATTTGCTCCGCAAAGAACATCGGTAATTTATGCCGGGATTGATATTGAAACATTTGAGAAAAATAAACCTGAAGCCAGTTTGCGTAAAAAATATTCAATAGGCAAGGACGTCCCGATTATTGGCAGCTTAGCACGACTTTCTCCCGAAAAAGGTCACCGGAATTTCTTACACATAGCGGCGCAGGTTCTTTCAAAGGTAAAGAATGTAAAGTTTGTCATTGCAGGTAAAGAAGAGCAGGTAAGTATCGAATCTCTGCGTGGAATTGCCTCAAGCCTCTCAATCAAGGATAAGGTTATCTTTACCGGGTTTGTAGATGATCCGCGGACAATAATCGGTGATTTTACTATTGGTGTAATTACTTCACGGTTCTCAGAGACAATAAGCAGGGCAGCCCTTGAATACAAGGCTTTTTCGAAACCGGTTATAGCGACTGAAGTAAACGTTTTGCCGGAAATAATCGGGCAAGGAGAATCTGGGTTAGTCTACGGAGTCGACGATATCAAAGGTATGGCTGAAGGCATAATCGATTTGCTAAGAAATGAAGACAAATGCAGAAAATGGGGGGATACAGGTAGAAGGGAGATAGAGAATAAATATTCTTTAGAAGTAATTGCAGGGGAAACGTTAAAAATTTACAGCGACGTTTTAGATAATAAATAAAACATGGAAAGAAGACTAAAAATATTGGAAATTGTATTTTCAAGATCCTGGGGCGGTCTTGAAATGAATGCGTGCGATTTTGCAACAGGATTGAAGAAAATGCAACACGAAATAGTTATGGTTGCTCCCGCCGGTTCGCCGGTAGCCGATTTTTGTGAAGAAAACGCTGTTTCATTTATAGCTGTAAATCCTCTTCTAAAATACATGGACATAGTTACTGCGATAAAATTGGCAGGAATCATACGCAGATTGAATATAGATATCCTTCATCTTCATATTTCAAAAGATTTAAGTTCTGTTGTACTTGCAAAAAAGCTCGCCGGGCGTGGAAAAATTATCTTTTCTCAGCATATGGATTCAAGATATAACAAAAAAGACCTGTTCCACCGGTGGGTGTTCAAAAACATTGCGATGATAGTTGCGGTAACTAAAGCAGTCAGAAAAAATGTTCTTGAATTTACCTCTGTTTCGCATAACCAGGTGATGTGCATTTATAATGGTGTAGATATGGAGAAGTACAACGGAAAAAACGAAAACAGTTCTTTCAAAAGTGAGCTTAATATCCCTGAAAAATCATATGTTGTCGGTCTCGTTGGAAGACTTGACAGACTTAAGAAACAAGAATTACTTATAGAAGCCGCTCCGGATGTACTGGAAAAATATCCGGATACATATTTTGTAATCGTCGGTGCGGAAACAAAAAGCAAAACCGGAGTCGGTTACAGAGATTACTTAGAACAACTCATAAATCAAAAGAACCTTTCAAAAAAATTCAGATTGGTGGAATTTACAGAAAAAATCACGGATTTGGTTTCAATATTCGACATTTCCCTGCTTTCCACTACAAAAGAAACGTTTGGTATGGTGCTCATTGAAGCCATGGCGATGGGAATACCGGTCCTTGGTACGGATGCGGGTGGTGTGCCCGAAATAATCGATGACGGTGTAAACGGTCTTCTGTTCGAACCGGACAATCCCGGTGAATTATCGAATTGTCTAAAGAAACTGCTTGCTGATGAGAAGCTGCGAATATCGATGGGAAATGAAGGAATCAAAAAGGTCAAGGCAGTATTTGATATAAACAAAAAATTAATTGAGTATGAGCGGTTGTTTTACACTATGTTGGCGCCGACTATCGAATAACATTACC
>JADFON010000353.1 GCA_022562855.1 Candidatus Zhuqueibacterota bacterium
ACTGCGCTGTTTTAGGGTTTTGCAATGCTCTCATATAATAAATATCCATCATAATTACACAGTAATAATTTACATTATAATTGAGATAGAAACACGACACTATTATTAATCAATTTATTTTTGTCGAATTAACATAGAGTTGTCATTTTACTGCTATACAAGATATTTCAACTAATGCACCCCGAACTATTTCTGCTACGGCTACGGTTTCACGCGCAGGTGGTTCGGTTGGAAAGAAAGTACGGTACACGTTGTTCATTTCCGCATAGTCATCAATATTTTTCAAGAAAACAGTTGATTTAACAACATTTTTCATTTCGAATCCTGCTTCTTCAACTATTGACTTGATAATGGTAAGCACCAACCTGGTCTGTTCTGTTATCCCGTCTCCCAATTCGTTCGTTTCCGTATTAACCCCGATACTCCCGGAGCAATAAAGAGTATTCCCGACCAGAATACCAGAGCTGTAAGGGGCGCCCGGAACAGATCCGCTTACGGATATTATCGTGCGTTCTAAACTGCTTTGTTCTTGCTGGGCGCTGCAACTAATTAATAGTATAGCTAAAAATACGTTTAATATTAGTATAAGATTCAAACGTTTTCTCATCAATCCTCCAAAGCGCGATTTTTTTATTATATTTTTAGACCCTACAGTCCCTTTTAAAAAAATATCTGATCGCTCTATCTTTAAGAATGAAGATTTGTTACAGCGCTCATGTCGAATATCTGAATCCGGTCTGTCTTTTCTGCAATCAATTCTAAATAACCCATTGCCTGTTCAGAATTTGCCAGGTGTCAGCCCCTGGTTTGAAACCGAGAAACTCCTCAGTCGGAGTTATTTGCCTATTCACGGCAGATGTAATTACAAGACAAAATGACAATTACGCACATAAAAACCTTTTTCGAATTTTGAAATGAGCAATCATGATAATCGCTCCGAATTTAGACTTTTTTTGTCTCAACTTAACAGTTTTTTATGACCGTAGATACGTTAATGGTTGTAAATTGCGTTGAAAAGCAGTTTGAAAGTAGCAAAAGCCTGCGCCCTGTTTTGTACATTAAAACCAAACAGGACCACTTTTCCTTCGCCGACACTTACCTCGACCACACCTGCTTTACCCTGTATCCTCTCTTCACCGAGAATCCAACCGCTGACAAGCAGAGACTCTTCAGGATATTTGCCAACCACCACGGGTTGAGGTTTATTATTATTTTCACCTTCCTCATCATCCTCATCATCCTCTTCGTCCTCTATAATTTCATACACACGTCCTCTGGAAAAGAAAGCAATTCCATTTTCTTCCATTCCATACGCAATCGGGTGTGACGTGTCATAAGTCATTTTCAAAATCGAGCCAGGTGTGTTGAAGCTGTCGGATGGAACGCCCTGCAGGACATTCTTCAACGGCAGATCAAATTGACTTATGGCAAGATCAGCAGAAGATTTATTGCATATAAGCACACCGCCGGCTTCAACGAACTTTTTGAGATTTTCAACGCCAGCCTGTGTAATACCTCCGATATAGTCCGGATGAATAGTGCCTTTCTGTCTTCCATTGATAATCGAATTAGCATTCTGGTCCGGCAGGATTATAACATCATAACGGTCAATAAGATCGCCGGCTTTCATCTCGGAATCACCAACAAGTTGGTAATCGAAATCATATTGTTCAAATATCAAGGTGCTCCATCCGGCGTCCATATTAGCGCTCCATGACTTATACAGACCGATTTTCGTACTGCTCAATGGCGTTGAATCGACACGAACCGATCCTCCATGCATGGGAATATGTGAATCCTGTGCAATAGTTCTCAGAGTGTTTTCCGGGATACTGCGCGAATCGACAATGAATGTTCCGGCTGGGTAACTGTTACCTCTGAGGTTGAAGGAATTATTTGCCCAGCTAACGCTGCCGCCGGCTTTGAGAATGTTATTTAATGCCTTAAAACTGTTATTATCTGCATGAGAAAAAACGTATTGAGACCCGCTTCCTATCAATTGACCAACGGGATAAGGTACCTCTTCAACGATAGTAGTTGCAACTTCGAGATTTTTGCTCATTTCACGAATTTCAACACCCATCTGAGAAGGCAGCGTCCAACCTACCCCATCGTAAGGTCTTAAAGGAGGACCATCCACTGTAAAGGTGCTTACAAGACCCTGCCAAAGATGAGGATATTTCCGAAGATCGGGATAACTCTGTTTTTCGAGTATGTTTTTGACAAAGAAACCGAACGGCTGACTTGCAGGAATTATAAATGAATCCTTTTTGTAGGAAATTCCATCATGAACAAATGCAGCGTCTGCCATATATATTTCCGTTCCCATCAAAGCTAATCTTTCGAGCATCAGGGATGTTGTATTCGCGTCACGCTGGTCAGTTGGAATTATCCACCCATAAGGAGGTTCGTTCTTGAATTTTTCAATTACGTCATTTCCAACGACCCACTTGTTGTAGAGAAATTCATACCGGTATTTAGCGGCTACTTCCATCACCGCTTTTGAGGCGGTCAGGTTATAAGCGACTGCGTCTCCGAGTCTCCACCATCCCCCTTCCCACGGGCTTGGATAGAAAGTTCCTACTGTGAGGTCACGGTGGGCTTCCGGAAAATCATTCAAGGTGTAAAAGTTAGGCGTAGCATAGCGGAAAAGCGCTGTTTCAGTCAGTATTGACGGAATATTATGACCGTCTACAATTTGTGTCACATAACCGGGAAACCAACTGTCAAAAGAAATACGCGATATTGCTCCCGGTTGATTTGCCTCTTCGAATGCTTTTCCCATACCGGCGCCAATCAAGTTTTTCCACCTGACGATGATCGGATGAATATTTGGATTTGTCGGTTCGGACTCAGGCGGAATCCAGATACGCGCCGGAAACGGCGCCGTCTGATGCTGGTTATAGAGTATCTCCGGGAACCACTCACGACTGGTTGCACGATTCATATTCC
>JADFON010000014.1 GCA_022562855.1 Candidatus Zhuqueibacterota bacterium
AAATCGATGAAAAATCCGACCTGGAATCTGATTTGAAATCGTTGGCACAGATATTTCCTGAGTGGACTAATAAACTCCCTCCATTAATCATAATTAATGTTGTAGTTGGTCTTGTCGCAGTTACCGCATTCGTCTGGTATTTCTTCTCTCCCGAATATACCGATGTGGGTTACAGACCTGTCCAGCCGGTTCCATACAGTCATAAATTTCATGCAGGCGATCTCGGGTTGGACTGCCGGTATTGCCACACATCCGTTGAGATCTCATCGGTTTCGATCATTCCCCCGACCAATACATGTATGAATTGTCACAGCCTGATACTCACCGACAGTGAAAAACTTGCGCCGATCCGGGAGAGTTTTAACACGGGGGCGCCTATCCAATGGATAAAAGTACATAATTTACCCGACTTTGTGTATTTTAATCACAGCGTCCATATAAGCGCGGGGGTTGGTTGTTTCTCTTGTCACGGCAATATTGCCGAAATGGAAGTCGTTACTCAGGAAGAACCCCTCAGTATGTCGTGGTGTCTTGAATGCCACAGGAATCCTGCGCCGAGCCTGCGCCCCATAGAAGAGGTAACCAATATGAAATGGACGCCGCCGGATAACCAGGCTGAAATAGGCGCACAATTAGTGATTGCAAGAAATATCAATCCGCCCGAGGACTGCTCGGTGTGTCATAGATAAGTATGTCGAATCAGAAAAAATATTTTATAAAATATATACAACATGAAATTAAAAGGTAAAGAATACTGGCGAAGTCTTGACCAGTTAGCCGGTACGCCGGAATTCAAAGAATTTCTACACAGGGAGTTTCCTGTCGGTGCGTCGGAAATGCTGGATAATACCACGAGGAGAAAGTTTCTCGGGTTAATGGGGGCTTCTTTAGCATTGGCAGGTCTTTCAGGCTGCCGCCGACCAGTGGAAAAAGTTATTCCTTATGTCATTCCTCCCGAAGAGATCGTTCCGGGCATTCCCCAGTACTATTCAACGACCATGCCGTTCGGATCAAATTCTTATGGTTTGATTGTTAAAAGTCATGAAGGAAGACCGACAAAGTGCGAAGGAAACGACGACCACCCATCGTCATATGGTAAATCAAATACCTTTATCCAGGGGGCAATGCTTGGTCTCTATGACCCCGACCGTTCACAGCATATTTTGCAGGATGGTCTGGAGCGGTCATGGAACGATTTTGCAAGTTTTTGGAGCGGTTTACGGCAGGGTTTTGCTGCAAACGGAGGTTCCGGATTGGCGGTAATTTCCGAATCTTTTAATTCACCTACTCTTGCAAGGCTGACGCAGGAATTCAAAACTGCATTCCCGCAGGCGATGTGGGCAACGTACGAACCGGTCAGCGATGAAAATATCTTTGAGGGTATCCGGGCTGCAACAAACGGTAATTATATCCCGGTGTACCATTTTGAAAATGCCGACATAATCCTCTCCCTTGATTCCGATTTCCTGCTGTCTGAAAGCGAAAACATCGCCAACACTAAAAGATTTACCGACCGCAGAAGAATATCCTCCGAGACGGAATCGATGAGCAGGCTCTACATTGTCGAGAGCGGTTTTTCGATAACAGGTGGAATGGCAGACCACAGGATGAGGCTGCAAAGCAGGCAAGTGGGAGCTTTTGCAGTTAGGGTCGCTCAGGCTCTTGGGGAGCAGGGTGTGCAGGTTGAAGGGATAAACAATATACAGGTATCCGGGGGAGACAACTTTGACCGGCAGTGGATAAATGCCGTTGCCGGCGATCTGGTTCAGGCGCAGGGCAGAAGCATAGTCGTTGCCGGACGTAATCAGCCGCCCGCAGTGCATGCTCTTGTTGCATCTATTAATGCGGCTCTCGGTAACGCAGGCGCTACAATCACTTATCATCAAAATCCAAATACATCCCACTCCAATGGCGGGGAGTTGGCAAATCTTGCCGGAGCAATTCGAAATGGGAACATAAACACCCTGGTAATCCTCGGAGGAAACCCTGTTTATAACGCACCGGCAGATATGGATTTCGGATCACTGCTTTCCGGAGTAGAGAATACCGTACATCTCAGTGGGTATGTGGATGAAACCTCGCGGGAAGCCGATTGGCATATTCCTCAATCACATTTTCTTGAAAGCTGGGGTGACGCGGGTTCCGCAGATGGAACTTTGGGTATAATCCAGCCTCTCATATCGCCTCTATTTGATAGTTATACGAACGTTCATGTCCTCGATCTACTCGCAAATAACAGCGGGCAAAATGATTATGAAATAGTCCGCAGAACGTGGAGACCGATCCTCGGGAATGGAAATTTTGAACGAAATTGGCGCAGGGTGCTTCATGATGGACTTCTTCCTGGAAGCAGTTCACCGCCCGCGTCCCCGGGGATAAATAACAGTTCGCTTTCAGCCGTATTATCCGCACACCGGTTTGACGGAGGGGCGGTATCGGCTTCAAATCTCGAAATTGTGTTTCAGCCATCGAACGCTACCTATGACGGTCGTTATGCCAATAACGGATGGCTGCAGGAATTCTCCGACCCCGTGACGAAAATTGTCTGGGACAATCCTGTATTGATAAGTCCCGCAACCGCAAGAGAATTAGACCTTGAGAACAACGACATGGTGAATATCTCTTTTGACGGGAGGGAGCTTGAAATGCCGGTATGGATTCAACCGGGACATGCGGACAACACCATATCTGTAACTCTCGGGTATGGCAGAGAATCAATCGGAAGAGTTGCGGACGGTGTCGGTTTCAATACTTATTTACTGCGGTCGTCATCCGGTTTGAATTTCGGTGACGGAGCCTCTCTCCGGAAGACAAACGGCTCCTACCGTATATCTGCAACCCAGGACCATCACAGTATGGAAGGAAGACCGATTGTCCGCGAGGCTACAGTTGAAGAGTACCAGGACGAGCCTCATTTTGCGGAAGAAATGGTAAAGCATCCACCGTTAAAATCTATGTGGCAGGAGTTTGATTATTCTAAAGGTTACCAATGGGGAATGTCCATCGACCTCAATACATGTACCGGCTGTAACGCCTGTAACATAGCTTGCCAGAGTGAAAACAACATTCCTATCGTTGGCAAGGAACAGGTGTACAAGGGTAGGGAAATGCACTGGATACGTATCGACAGGTATTATACCGGTGATCCGGAAAACCCGGAAATGGTTCACCAGCCGTTGCTCTGCCAGCAGTGTGAAAACGCTCCCTGCGAACAGGTCTGCCCGGTTGCCGCAACCATGCACAGCAAAGAGGGTTTGAACCAGATGGTTTACAACCGCTGTATAGGAACGCGGTACTGCTCAAACAACTGTCCCTATAAAGTGAGAAGGTTTAATTTCTTCAATTATACAAAAGATACGCCGGAAATCGTTAAGATGGCGCAGAACCCGGAAGTTACCGTCCGTTCTCGCGGCGTAATGGAAAAATGTACGTATTGTGTACAGCGGATAAACGTGGCAAAAATTAGAGCTAATGTTGAGGACAGGCTGCTTCAGGACGGGGAAATAAAGACAGCCTGCCAGCAAACATGCCCGGCTGACGCAATCGTTTTTGGCGATATCAACGATCCTGACAGCAGAGTTTCACAGGCAAAAAAGCAAAATCGGGATTACGTATTGCTGGCGGAGCTGAATAATAAACCGAGAACCTCGTTCCTGGCAAAAATTAGAAACCCGAACCCGGCGCTGGGTTAGAAATTGGTACAGAGCAGACCGGTTAGAGAATGTTGTTTTTGAAAAAAAGTCGGTTTTGGAATTCAGTTTATGATGTGGAAAAGTTATTTTTAATCGCAGGAGCACGCATGTCCCGTTTTCCGGGGGCGCGCCGTGCCCATGCAATAGCCCTTTTAAATTTTCGAAACATTAATTAATTGCATATCAATCAATGATATAATTTCTGTGAGCAGCCCTAAAGAAAAAACCTCCACGATCCTTGACGAACCGCTATTGATCACCGGTGGACAGACCTTTCATTCTGTCACCGATAAGATCAGCAGTATCACCGAAAGGAAAACCCCGCCCGCGTGGTTTATTGCCATTGGTATATCCGGTTCTGCTGTGCTTATGCTGTTTGGTATGATCGGCTACCTTTTCTGGGAAGGCATCGGAATCTGGGGTAACCAGGTACCGGTTGGCTGGGGCTGGCCTATAGTAAACTTTGTGTTCTGGGTCGGAATCGGGCATGCGGGTACTTTGATTTCGGCAATCCTGTTTTTATTGCGGCAGCGTTGGCGTACCTCTATCAACAGGTTTGCTGAAGCGATGACCATATTTGCCGTTATGTGCGCCCTTCTTTTTCCGAGTATCCACGTAGGAAGGGTGTGGGTGATGTACTGGGTAGCACCGCTTCCGAACCAGATGAGTTTGTGGCCCAACTTCAGAAGCCCGCTTATCTGGGACTTTTTTGCAGTGGGTACATACTTCGCCGTGTCACTGCTCTTCTGGTATACCGGTATGATTCCCGACCTGGCGACTTTTCGCGACAGGGCAAAAACAAAGATAAGAAAGATAGTATTCGGAATTTTGTCCTTCGGCTGGCATGGCGGTAACCGCCAATGGAAACACTATGAAATGGCGTACCTTATCTTAGCCGGTATCGCGACGCCGCTTGTCCTTTCCGTACACAGTATTGTCGCCACAGACTTTGCAACCAGTCAGCTTCCCGGATGGCATACGACGATTTTCCCGCCCTACTTTGTAGCCGGCGCCATCTTTTCCGGGTTTGCAATGGTTTTGACCCTTGCGATTATAGCCCGTAAGATTTTTAGTTTGGAACATTATCTTACGATCTATCACTTTGAAAAGATGAATAAAATAATACTGTTGACCGGTATGATTGTTGCTTATGCGTATGCGACCGAGTTCTTTATGTCGTGGTACAGCGGCAACATGTATGAGTGGTTTACTTTCAAAAACCGCGCTTTCGGACCATATGCCTGGGGATACTGGATTATGATTTTCTGTAATGTTGTTGTGCCGCAAATACTCTGGTTCAAGAAATTCAGAAGGTCGATTCCGGTTATGTTTGTAGCGGCGATATTGATAAATGTCGGGATGTGGTTTGAACGGTTCGTTATCATAATTTCATCGCTTGCCAATGACTTTCTGCCGGCTAACTGGCTGTATTTCAGCCCGACAATTTTTGATATCGGGATGTTAATCGGTTCATTCGGCTTGTTTTTTACCATGTTTTTATTGTTTCTCAGATTTTTACCGATGATAGCCATGTCCGAGGTAAAAAATGTATTGCCGGAGGCAGACCCGCATTTTTACAGTTCAAATGGTAGAACAAACGGGAATAAGTCTATATCCTTGTCCGGTGAAATCACAGGAGAAGCCGATTCATGAGCGACGATAGTAAAAAAATACACGGCGTGATTGCAGAGTTTGCAAATCCCGGTGCACTCCTCGGGGCTGCTGAAAAAGTGCGGGAAGCGGGATATTCCAAATATGACTGCCATTCTCCTTTTCCGATTCACGGAATGGATGCGGCAATGAAGCTTCCAAGATCTCCATTAGCGCTTATTATTGCCTTGGTAGCGTTCGCTGCGTTGGGCGCTATCTTGTTTCTGCAATATTGGACAAATGCGGTAGATTATCCTTTTGTCATATCGGGTAAACCCCTTGTGAGTTACCAGGCGTATGCCCCGGTCGGGTTCGCTTTTACGGTGCTTGCTGCAGGGATAGGTACATTTGTTATCATGCTTATCCTCAATGGTCTACCGAGATTACATAATCCCCTGTTTTTCTCCGAGGGGATCTCGAAGGCAACGGATGACGGGTTTTTTATCAGTATAGAGCACAAGGACGGTAAATTCGACAAAAATAAGACCCGGAATTTTTTAGAGTCTATCGGCGGTAATAATATAGAATTGCTCCAGGGTTGAGTTTGTTTATGAATCTAATTTCATTACACTTGCCCCAATTTTTCGGGGATTGCGTTTTAAACGAAGACAAACGATTAACATGAAAAAAACAGGATCAAATAACATTTTTTTGAATCCTAAATCATTTTTCCTCATCGCTATTTTGTTGATGGGGATGAATTTTACGGGATGTTACCGTGGAAGACCGTCCGAAAACCCACCGATTCATCTCAATCTGAACATGGATACGCAGGAAAAATACAAACCTCTCGCTGAAAGCGCTTTTTTCGAAAATGGATCGACAATGAGGATGCCGGTGATGGGTACTGTTGCGAGGGGTGAACTGCGGGAAGATAAAGCATACTATACTGGAAAAGATGAAAATGATAACCTTTTGGATTTCTCCCCGGTTCCGGTTACTGCCGAACTTCTGATTCGCGGACGGCAAAGATACGACATATACTGCGCACCGTGTCATTCAAAGATCGGTGACGGTACTGGAATTATAACATATTATAACTATGTTCCCCCCGGAAACCTGCACGAAGACCGGCTGGTTGAAATCGGTGACGGTCATCTTTTTGATGTAATATCTAACGGGTTCAGTAATATGCCCGCATATAAATATCAGATTCCGGTGGCAGACAGGTGGGCAATAGTCAGCTATGTAAGAGCGCTTCAAAGGAGTCAAAGGTCGTCTATTTCAGACATTCCGGAAGCTGAACTAAGGAGAATCGGCGGAAGACAGTAATGGAAATTAATGAGAAAACATACCGGCTGACCGATTCAGGACGTTTCGGAAAGGTTGCGCTGATTATCGGTCTTGCAGGACTGATATTAACCTCTATCGGGTTTTTCGGGGACGAGGAGTTGCGTAAGCAGATGTATTTCTCGTACCTTACAAGTTTTTTTTATTGGTTGACAATCGTCCTTGGAGCAATGTTTTTTATATTGCTGCATCATTTGACCAATGCCACATGGAGTGTCGTCATCAGGAGGCTTGTCGAGTGTATTATGGTAACGATCCCGCTTATGGCTGTGCTGTTTATCCCTATTTTGTTTGGAATGCACGATTTGTACCACTGGACACATGAAGACATTGTTGCCTCCGATGCGATATTGCAAGGAAAATCGGCTTATTTGAACGTAACATTCTTTAATATTCGTGCGGTTTTTTACTTTGTAATATGGGGATACATCGCAGGAAAATTGTACAAAACATCGTTAAACCAGGACCTGGGATTTCAGGAGAGTCAGGTTGTAACGATGCGCCGAGTCAGCGCGCCGGGGATGATACTATTTGCTCTGACTCTTTCTTTCGCTTCTTATGACTGGTTGATGTCTCTTAATCCCCACTGGTTTTCAACGATTTTCGGCGTATACATTTTTGCCGGAAGCACGCTTGCGATTCTAGCTTTTGTGACAGTACTGAGCATGTATCTCAGTGATAAGGGGGTTTTTAAAAATATAGTTACTATTGAGCATTTTCACGATCTTGGCAGACTAAAGCTGACCTTTACGATCTTCTGGGCGTATATAGCGTTTTCCCAGTATTTTTTGATATGGTATGCCAACATACCGGAAGAATCTATATGGTTTCTCGACAGATGGGTAGGCTCCTGGAAAATTGTATCGGTTTTTATTGCATTTGCCTTTACAATTCCGTTTCTTACTATGATGTTCAGGGCGTCGAAAAGAAGCCATCTTGTGCTGGTTGTGACCAGCGTTTATTTACTCATTTTTCACTGGGTAGACATGTATTGGCTCGTATCGCCTAATTTGCACGAAAGCGGTGTGGTTTTATCGTGGTTTGACCTGACAGCTTTTTTGGGTATCGGCGGTCTGTTTTTCTGGTTTTTCTGGCGTAAGTTTAGTGCAAACGCCATTGTTCCCGTAGGTGAGCCGAGATTGCAAGAATCAATAAATATCGTCCATTAAAATACATTGTTATTGTTAAGGCGGATAGCCGAAACAATTTAATATTTGCAGCTTAAGGAAATGGCAGAACAAAGAAAAGAAAAAAAACCGATTCATGCTGAAATAGGGTATGAAAGACGGGATATTAATATTAAAAAAGTCTTTTACACAGGTGTTTTTAGCGTTGTATTTTTGGTGGTGATTATTATTCTTCTGAACGAATACTTTATTATTACCAAAGAGGATGTTGTGTATCAGCAAACTCTTAACCCGGAATCCGAAAAACTGTTGCAGCTTCAAGCCCGTGAGGACTCTCTGCTGAATTCATACGGCGTTATCGATGATGTAAATGATATTTACCGAATTCCTATAGAGCGTGCAATGGAGAAAATGGTCGAAGAAACAGGTAAAAAGTAAATATGACCGGGTAAATTTACCGGAATGATGTTTGAAATTTTGGGAGAATAAGTAAGATGAAAGCGGAAATGTTGAAATACTTAGATCAAAAAATTGTGCTGAAATCCTTAGTCGTAATCCTGTCGCTGTTATTTACCGGTTCGAATCTTTACTCTCAGCTAATCATGGACGATGTCCCGGAGCTAAGGGGGATAGATATCGAAGAACATCTCGGGGAATACGTTTCCCCCGACCTGTGGTTTATAAACAGTAAGGGAGAAAGAAAACAACTTGGAGATTATTTTAATCAAGGTAAGCCGATTTTTCTGATGTTAGCCTATTATGAATGCCCGATGTTATGTACCTTAGTGCTCAATGCGGCGGCAAACGGCGCGCGTCAGGTCAAGTTGTTTCCCGGAAAAGACTATGTAATGCTGACAATAAGCATCGACCCGGAAGAAACTCCTAAATTAGCTTTGGACAAGCAATACCGGTACAACGAAGACCTCGGTAAATCAAATTCGACGGATGCATGGAAATTTCACGTTGGTGAAGAAGAGCAGATAAAGAAACTTGCGAATCAACTTGGTTTTAAATACTATTACGATGAAAAGCGGGACGAATATGCGCATCCTGCGGTTGCATTTATTCTTACAGAAGAAGGAAAAATTGCCCGCTATCTGTACGGAATTGATTTTAAGCCGCATGACCTGAGGTTAGGACTTTTGGAAGCTTCCGAAGGAAAAATTGGAAGTACGATCGACAGGATAATACTGTATTGTTTTCATTACGACCCGGAAGCGAAAGGCTATGTTATTTTTGCGGCAAACGTCATGAAGGCGGGTGGCGCTTTAACACTGATTATATTGTCGATTTTTTTCGTGTCTTTGTGGACAAAGGAAAAGCTCAGAAAGGCGCGTGACGAAAAAATTCATGCGGCGTGAAATTGATTCATACCGGCATTTTTTGTAAACCGCACATATGAAATTCATATATTTGATTTATCGAATCATAATTTGAAATACTTAATTTATGCAATCTATTGATACAACCGGAACGTTTTTGCTGCCCCCGCAGGGTTCCACGATGGCTGCTGATGTGGACGCCCTTTTCTACTTTATTTACTATGTCAGCGTGTTTTTCTTTGCACTGATTGTCGGTTTAATTATTCTCTTTACGATAAAATACAAGAGAAGAGGAAAACCGGGTTTAACATCGGGACCTACCCACAGTAGACCGCTTGAAATAATCTGGACGGTCATACCGACTATCCTCGTCCTTATAATGTTCGGGTGGGGATTCAAGGATTTCATACGGCTGCAGGTGATGCCGCACGAATCGTATGAGATTAATGTCACCGCAAGGCAGTGGCAGTGGGACATTATTTATGCCGAAGGAGTGACAAGCGTCAACGAACTCGTTGTTCCGGTCGGCAGACCTGTAAAATTACTGATGTCTTCAAGGGATGTGATACACTCGTTTTATATCCCTTCATTCAGGGTAAAGATGGATGTATTACCGAACAGGTATACAAATCTGTGGTTTGAGGCAACACGCGTGGGGGAATTTCCGCTTACTTGTTCCGAATATTGCGGGCAGCAGCATTCTCTGATGAGGGGAACTGTAAGAGTATTGACTGAGGAAGATTTTGAGACGTGGATAAGCGAAAATGCAAATCTTCTTGAAAATCTCGTCACTCTTGAAGAAGGCGGTGAATTGATCTATAATAAATTTTTGTGTTATAGCTGTCACAGTGTAGACGGTACCGCCGGTAACGGACCTACATGGAGAGGGCTTTTCGGTACAATGGAAAGACTCGAGGATGGTTCCGAGGTACTGGTTGATGAGAACTATATAAGGGAATCCATCCTCAATCCGAAATCAAAAATCGTGGCAGGATATCAGCCGATCATGTCGACATATCAAGGCACGTTAAAACCCGAATATATCGACGCGATAATAGCATATATAAAATCTTTAAGTAATTGAGAGTAGATCATGAACACAATACCTGAACAAAATTTTTTGACCGCAGAAAAAGGGTTGAAATCGTGGCTCACGACGTTGGATCATAAGCGGATTGGGATATTATATTTAATTTCGATTACGTTCTTTTTCTTTGTTGGGGGACTTTTTGCATTAATGATCCGTCTGGAGCTGATGTTTCCGCAGGACGAGTTCTTTATAAAACTTGATGATTTCAACCAGGTCTTTACGCTTCACGGGGTAATTATGATATTCCTTGTCATAATTCCCTCGGTTCCCGCCGTGTTAGGAAATTTTGTTTTGCCGCTTCAGTTAGGGGCAAAGGACGTTGCATTCCCCCGCTTAAACCTCGCAAGCTGGTATCTCTACATGTTTGGAGCCAGTTTTGCCTTGTTTTCTATTTTCACAGGCGGCGTCGATACCGGCTGGACTTTCTATGCGCCGTACAGCACCACCATCGACCGGTCGGTAATTTCTATGACAATGGCGGTTTTCATCATTGGATTTTCATCTATATTTACCGGTCTGAATTTCATAGTGACTATCCACAAACTACGGGCTCCGGGTATGACCTGGTTTCGCATGCCGCTGTTTGCCTGGTCTATATACGCTACCGGCATACTCCAGGTTGTCGCAACCCCGGTTATTGGAATAACGGTGGTTCTTCTTGTCCTTGAGCGTCTTCTTGGAATCGGGATATTTGATCCGACAATGGGAGGCGACCCGGTATTGTTTCAACATTTTTTCTGGTTCTATTCTCATCCCGCAGTATATATCATGATACTTCCCGGTATGGGAATTATCAGTGAAACGATTACGGCAATGGCTCACAAGAATATTTTTGGGTATAAAGCGATCGCCTACTCAAGTCTCGGAATTGCATTTACGAGCTTCCTGGTTTGGGGTCACCACATGTTTGTCAGCGGTCAGTCGGAATTTGCTGCAATGGTCTTTTCGTTTCTTACCTTCTTTGTCGCTATCCCGTCTGCGATAAAGGTTTTTAACTGGATTGCTACTCTTTATAAGGGTTCAATTTCACTTGATACGCCAATGTTATATACATTCTCTTTTTTGATACTATTTACTATCGGCGGTTTGACGGGTTTATTTCTCGGGACGCTTTCAGTCAATGTAACTCTATCGGATACCTATTTTGTGGTTGCCCATTTTCATTATGTGATGATGGGAGGATCGATTATAGCGTTTCTTGCCGGTCTTCACTACTGGTGGCCAAAAATTTGGGGCAGAATGTATAACGAAAAACTGGCTAAGATCGCATGCGGTATGGTTTTTGTAGGGTTCAACGTAACATTTATCTCTCAATTTCTTCTTGGCTTGAAGGGGATGCCAAGGAGGTATGCAACCTTTACTTCCGAATTTGCGCAGCTAAACGGGTTTTCATCGTGGGGTGCATTTCTACTTGGCGCGGGTCTTCTTTTAACCGCTATATATCTTATTCATGCCGTGTATAAAGGTAAACCGGCAGGAAACAATCCCTGGGGAGCTTTGACATTAGAATGGACGACCTCCTCACCGCCGCCACATAATAATTTTGAAAAATCTCCGACCGCACACTATGGTCCGTACGATTTTGATAAAATTGTTGTAGAGAGCACATTGGATGATTAGGACTGATTATCGCAGTTTTTTATTAATTACTTTTTTTGATCATCATCGGGATAAATAAAGATAATGGAAGCAAGTTATTCAGATCGTCCTAAACATCTTGCACACCACTTTGCGGAATCAAAACAGCAGTACGATTCTGCAAAACTTGGTATGTGGTTGTTCCTTCTGACCGAAGTCTTGCTTTTCGGCGGGCTATTCCTGGCTTATTCGGTATTCCGCGCCTGGTATCCCGAAACGTTTGTAAATGCAAACAAGGAATTGAACGTTATCCTTGGCGGTCTGAACACGATTGTCCTGATCACAAGTTCCGTAACCATGGCGTTGGCAATAAGGAGTATACAGCTTGACAGAAAAGAAGCTACTCTCAAGTATTTGTTTGTTACGCTTCTATTTGCCTTCACGTTTTTGGTTATAAAGTATTTCGAATACAGTCATAAATTTCACGAAGGTCAGCTTCCGGGTAAATTTTATACGTTTGAAGGAATTGACGGAACGAATCCTCATATTTTTTTCAGTGTGTACTTTATGATGACCGGTCTTCACGGTTTGCACATCCTGGGGGGCATTGGCGTTATTACGTGGATGATGATAAGGGTAAGGAAAAATGAATTTTCAAGCCAGTATTATACTCCGCTTGAACTTACCGGGTTGTATTGGCACCTTGTCGATATGATCTGGATATATTTGTTCCCGATGTTATATTTAATAAGATGATAAAATGAGCGAACACTCAACACCACATGTTCTTCCCTTAAGAGTCTATCTGGGAATCGGCGCAATATTATTGATCTTTACTATTATCACGGTTATCGCTGCACAGATAGACCTCGGCTTTCTCAATATTGTTATTGCTCTTGCAATAGCGACTACCAAGGCTTTGCTTGTCGCATTCTTCTTTATGCATCTCTATTACGACAACAAATTGCTGTTTTTAATTTTTGCATCGTCAATTTTTTTCCTGACTGTTCTTATCTCGTTGACAATGTTCGATACCCTTCGGAGAGGCGATATTTACGAAATCAGGGATATAAATATCGAACAGGATGCAATTATCTATGATGAATCTTCTTCCGTGGGAGCAGATACGTCAGGAACAAATCATTAAGAAGTAATAGAAATATGAATTTCCAATGAGCAAAACAGATAATATAGATAATCTGTTTTGTTTTTTTTGTTTATAACCGTCTATCATGTAGTTACGGAATGTGTCATGATAATGCACCACGGAGGAAATTATGGTTCTCTACCGGAGGATGGCATTTATTTCGACAACGGCAGTTTATTTATTGATATTTATCGGGGGACTTGTCCGCGTAGCGGGAGCCGGGCTCGGATGTCCGGATTGGCCAAAGTGTTTCGGGCACTGGATCCCGCCTATAAGTATCAGCCAGCTACCGCCCGATATCGATCCGGCGCTTTTTAATTTTACGCTTGCCTGGATCGAATACATCAACAGGCTTATCGGTGTTTTTATCGGTATTTTGATCCTGGTCACCGCGGTTCTCGCAGTGAAATATTACCGGAATGTGCCAAAAATTATGTATACGACGATTGCCGCCGCTTTACTTGTGGGATTCCAGGGGTGGTACGGCAGTCTCGTTGTCGGCTCCGAACTACTCCCCATTACCGTTACAATTCATATGCTTCTTGCCCTGTTTATCGCATGCCTTTTGATCTATGTTACACAGAGTGCATTTTACCATGAAAACCCGGATTCGGATAAAGGCGCTGTCTACCCGGCAAACACGGGAACCTGGACATGGTTTCTTGCGGGTGCGGCAGTTATTCAGGTTGTGCTTGGTACGCAGATTCGCTCCGCCCTTGAGATTCTCCGGGAACAGTTCCCATTGTTGACCGCGAGTGAGTGGCTTGATCTTACCGGGGTCGTGCAAAATATCCATTGGGTG
>JADFON010000354.1 GCA_022562855.1 Candidatus Zhuqueibacterota bacterium
GGAGTTGGGAACTTTCTATCTTTGCCAAATCCTCCACGCTGAGTATCAACCTGCTGCTGCAACTGGTTGAAAGTCTGATGTAATACTGATGCGTCGAGAGCTTCACCGGCAATAGGTGTAGTGGCGCTCTGAAGCGAAGCTGTAATTTGATCGGCAGACTGAAGAAGCTCATCACGCTGGTTTTACCATAATTCTTGAACTCTTGGAATTAATTGCAACATACCCATACGACCAAACCGGTCATCTTTTGGAATGTACGTTCCTGCAAAAAACGGCTTCTTATCGGGTGTCATAATTATCGTTAACGGCCATCCTCCACTCCCGGTCATCATTTGGCATACCGTCATGTAAATATTATCTATGTCGGGTCGTTCTTCACGGTCGACTTTAATAGAAATAAATGTTTCGTTCATGAGCCGGGCAACTTCAGGATCTTCGAAAGATTCGTGTTCCATTACATGACACCAGTGACACGTAGAATATCCAATGGAAAGAAAAATCGGTTTATCTTCGGCTAACGCTTTTTGGAATGCTTCCTCTCCCCATGGATACCAATCCACCGGGTTATCCGCGTGCTGAAGTAAATAAGGGCTTTTTTCATGTATGAGCCGGTTTGAATGCTCTGTTGTTGCCGGTATAAGCCGACTTGATTGTTCGGTTTTAGATTTATTTTCACACATAAGAGATAAAGGGAGAATAAAAAGTAAAAGAGAAATTGTTAGTGATATAGTGCGGTTATTCCATATCATTTGTGTTTTACCTCACAATACTTTTTTTGCACCGATCTTTATAAGTTTCGTTAATAAAGCTGGGAGTCACAAACCGTCCGAAATATTCCAGGCAATAGCTCTATTCTTCGCTAAACGTTATATAACTCTTCAGCGTCTGAATCCATAACATCTGCATAGATCAATGTTGTCTAATTGACAATTAAAAAAAATTGTGATCGATAACTGCTTTTTGCTATGCTCACCATTTAATAAGACAGCAAATACATAAACGCTTTAATGCCGTCATAGAACACCGGGCAGGAAGATTAAAACCCGGCTTAATACTATGTGTTGCACAAGAAGGGTCTCAAACGCTAATATCACGATATTTTTTTCGATGTGACGCCATTCTAAGAAAAATAAAATTTGTGACTAATGTATGCGCAAGACGATACGACTCTCCGACACATTTATCCACAAAAACTACCTTATCAGTTTTTATGAACTTATGACCCCTCTTTAACTAAAAGCAAATGTTAAAATATTTTTGCAGAGAAGTTAAATCCCAAATCATTAACCGCATTATTGATTTGATATTCCCTGCATCAATTTTTTGAAAGAGTTTAATATGGATTTCTTTGAATTTGTGATAGTAAGTTAACATATAACCATCCCCATAGCAAACGAAAAACTGCTTTTACGAGTTGATTAATGATAGAGAGTCATCAAGGTCACATAATGAAAAAATCAGAAACTTTTTTAATGATTTTTTGATTGGCAACGGGTATGCATTGCTGCCGGCGGTACAGGTTTTGGTATATCCGCCACATTCGTGACAGCCTGCGATTTTGATGGGGAACGGATGTCTTAACGCACAAAAAAAGCCCCCCACAGATGTGGGGGGCTCAAAGAGGTGTTGATAATAATGAAATTCAATTCAACAACAAAGCATCACAATATGAAGAGTAGTCTCAATTTAACAGGAAGATCAAACGCCTTCCGGGAAATATCGGTCATCAGGAGCACTGAATTATCGGGAACAGTATCGGGAATTACACCTCTCAAAATTTTATACGGTCGACCTCTTACGATTTTTTCATACACAATCTAATGTGGCAATGTACATTTTGTCGCCGTTCGTATAAGAGTCGCTACAAAATGTATACCAAACTTTTGACAATAACAAAAAATAAAATTGCTTATTTTATAAATTCAATAATATCAGCATTTTACGATTACATATGCAATTGCAGCATTATTGAATGATTAAACATTCGATAAACAAAAAATCTTAAATTATATAATTATTTGAAAATCAATTCTAAAAAATGGGAATTTCTAAGAACAGCTGACAACCTGCATCATTTAATCTTTATCCGTTTCGCTTTCCTGTTGGAAATAGACTTCGCCTTCGGTGACTTATTCAGCCTGTTTTAGTTGGTTGTCAGTTCGCAACTCGTAACTCCCCATTCGTCACTCGTAATTACATAAGTTTTTCCGCGCATTCTGTTATAACTTCCCAGGATGCCCGAATGTGGTTTTCGGTTGTCCGGATGTTGCCGATGGCAAATCTCAGAGAATATTTGTCTTTGAGCATAGAATGAGAGATATACAATTTGCCGGTTGCATTTACATCGTCCATAAGCCTCTTGTTCAATTTTTCGAGCTTTGTTTCGCTTAATTTGCTGTCTCCCTGACCGGGGTTAAATCGAAAACAGACAACGCTGAACGGCGTAGGAGCCGTCGGTTCGAAGTGTGCCGATTCATCTACGAACGACCTGAATATTCTCGCAATGCGAATATGGTCGCGCAGACGGTTGACGATTCCTTCTTTACCGAAGTACCTCATGACAAACCACAATTTAAGCGACCGGAACCGCCTGCCCAATTGTATACCGTAATTCATGTAATCGACAGCTACTTCCGATTCGGGGGTTTTTAAATATTCGGGTATTACAGCAAAGGTTTTCTTGAGCAAATCCCCGTCTTTTACAAAAATGAGACTTGTATCGATCGGCGTAAACAGCCATTTATGCGGGTTTACAACATACGAATCGGCGTTTTCAATTCCATCCATGATCCACCTGTACTCCGGTAGTGCAGATGCGCTCCCGGCGTATGCCCCGTCAACATGAAGCCACAGACCATGCCTTCGACATACCCGACTAATTTCTTTTACCGGGTCAATACTCGTTGTAGACGTTGTTCCGAGAGTCGCGACGACAGCAAGCGGATGAA
>JADFON010000355.1 GCA_022562855.1 Candidatus Zhuqueibacterota bacterium
ATTTATTAATTTTAGTAAACCAAATAAGAAGCCCCGACGCCATAACACCGAAACCAACAATCACAAAAATACTTACTATTGTTTTACCAATAATTGTTTTAAGTCCATCTATAGAAACTAATGATAATATTTCTTTCGGTGGTAGTGCTACTATGAGTGTCGAAGTTCATGAGGAGTGTAAATATACAGTTACTATTGTGACCGACGCCATCACATTTGGAGGTGATAATGTTGCCTCACCAGCGACTATAACTTCGCATATCCATTGCCTCTTGGATGTGACGGGAGGAAATATAAACTTTACCACGGCCGGCCTATCTGATTTTTATGATTGTGACATCAGTGATACTGCTTATCCGGAGACTTCCTGATCTAAAAAGCGAGAATACGCTTGACTCGTTTCTCTCGCGGGAAAGCAGTTTCTTATTTAATAATCTGATTCTTGTCGGAGCTATGCTTGCGACCCTTTGGGGAACTATTTTTCCTGTACTGTCGGAGTGGGTGCTTGGAACACAGATTACCGTCGGGGCTCCATATTTCAACGCGATCAATATTCCAATCGGTCTGTTCCTGCTTTTCCTTACCGGGGTAGGTCCGTTGTTTGCATGGCGAAAATCGTCCACATACAGCCTGAAGCGAAACTTTTTCTATCCATTCGGCTCCTCGATAATTTTCGGCGCGTTTTTGTATACTGCCGGAATAAATTCTTTGTGGCCCCTGGTTTCATTTTTCCTCTGCTTTTTTGTTGCGTTTACCGTTATACAGGAGTTTGTAAAAGGCGTACGCGCCCGCCACAAAAACATTGGGGAAGCATATCATACCGCTCTTATCAATCTTACGCTCCGCAATACAAGAAGATACGGCGGGTATATCGTCCACTTTGGGATAGTTTTTATGTTTATCGGTTTTACCGGTAATGCCTTTACCATTGAGAAGAAAGCCGAAATTGGTGTAGGCGAATCGTTCACCATTGGCGATTATGAACTTCGTTTGGACGGTTTCAACAATGGTGAAAATGCGCTTTACAGTTTCAGCACGGCAAATTTGACGATATTGAAGAACGGAAAAACCGTGTCGACCGAATTTCCCGGTAAACGCCAATACTTTTCCCCGGACCAGGCAACGACAGAAGTCGCGATTCACTCAACGTTCATGGAGGATTTGTATATAGTCTATTCCGATTATCCCAGGGAGTTCAGGCAGAATAGGGCTGAATTTATTACGTATGTCAATCCCCTGATTATATTTGTTTGGATCGGAGGTTTTGTGATCGTGTTTGGCGGTATAATCGCTATGATTCCAAATATTATGACTCATAGAAAGATCGCGGGTTTTGAAGAACTGGCAGTCCAGGAAGAAAAAACGGAACTTTCAAATAGGTAATATATAAGCATCATGTCATTTTTTATTATAGGGCTCATAGTATTGATGGTTTTTCTTTTCGTAATGGAACCGTTTATCAGTGGAAGGAAATTCCCAAACCGGTTTATTTCGAAGAAGCAATTACGGGAAAAAGACTTACAGACAAAAAGAGAACATAATATGCAGAGTATTGCCGATCTTGATCTCGACAACGCAATCGAGAAGATTCCGAAGGAAGATTATTTTACATTGCGCAAAGCTTATGTTACCCGGATCGAAAATATAACACGGGAGCTTGAAGGTCTAAGTAAAGGCGGAAGATCGGTCGACGTCAAAAAGCAGATTGAAAACGAAGTCCTGGTCAGACGAAAATCGCAAAAGACGGCGGCGCCAAAATCAAATGGCAGGGTCTGTTCTTCCTGCTCGGGAGTGAACTCTCCGGAAAGCAATTTCTGCTCAACCTGCGGTGCAAAACTGACGATTCAAAAACCGGTATAATATAGGTGATCGGTCAAAAAAGAAAAAACTGTTCAATTGGTGTCGTATTCTGCTTGTTTGCAGCATTGTTTGCAACACAGGTTCTTGCACAAAATAGTGTGATCAAAGGAACTGTTAAGAACGGGACAACCGGAAACCCTGCAAACGTCGAATCGGTCAGTTTATTGGGTCTTGATGCCGGAATGCAAGTGATCAGCGAGATCAGCAACGTATCGGGCGATTTCACCTTCAACGATGTTAGACCCTCCGGCGATACTCCTTATCTTGTCCAGGCTGTTTACAAAGGAGTTACGTATAATGCTCTTATTTCTGTGCCAAACGCGAATGAGACGGTCAGTACGGAAATTCTCGTATATGAAACAACAGACAATCTCCCGAACTTGGTGATACAGGAAGCCACTTATCAATTCAGGATGACGGACAACGTTCTAAACGTATCTAAGAATTATGTCCTGATGAATGAGACCGACAGTTTAAATCAGGGCGAAGGACCCAGAACACTGGTCAATAATGACGGGACGTTTAAATTCAGAGTCCCTGAGACCAGTCACGGAATCGAATCACTGCAAGTCAATAGCGGTCTTGTTCCGATTAACCAAAGTCCGATCGCTACCGGCGAACCGGGCGTCTATGCGATCAATACTCCAATTCGACCGGGCGTAACCCAGGTGACCCTTGCATATCACGTTGATTATGTCAATAAGATATACGGTTTTTCGGAGAACTTGATTTATGACATGCACAATATTATTCTTTTGACTGCTCCAGCGGATATGAGGATAACCGGTGAAGGAATAGCGAATGCCGGCGGAGAAGCACATAGAGATTTTAGTATATTTACAAGAGAACATTTGAACGGCGGTGAAAATCTTTCTTTTACCGTTATAGGCGGTTCTCCTGCAGTATTTCCGATTGCGACGCCAACTATGACTTTCCCCGGGAAAATCATGACGATATTGACAATTTTTGTCCTTCTTGTGCTTGGTGTTGTTATGTCCAGAAATAAAAGCCCGGTAAAACAAGACCGTACAAGGGGAATACCAAAAAAATATATCAATCGGAAAAATGAACACCTTGAAGAATTGGC
>JADFON010000356.1 GCA_022562855.1 Candidatus Zhuqueibacterota bacterium
TTGATTCAAGTCTATTTTGTTAAATTCCGTGTTTGGTGTATCTTTCTCTTTTGCGATTTTTAAAAGCGAATCGTAATGATCAAAACCGTATAATTTCCAATTATTTTCTTCAAAGATTTGATCCCGCAATTTTGCAATGATATATCCATTGGAACATCCGAAATCAGCATAGCTGCCTTTTTCGGGTATATTAATTGTACTAAAAATTGAAAATATTTTTTTTAACCGCGCTCTGTGAATAAATGTAGATATTCCTAATCCTTTATAAGAATCCTCATGAGACCATTCTTTGTCTGTTACCTTCAATTTAATTTACCTTCCTCAGGAATAAATGTCCGGTTCATCTTTCTTTTCTTTCTGGTGTACTTTTAGACTTGCTCAGGGCTGAATACCTGAAGCAATCGACGACATGGTCGTTCACCATGCCTGTTGCCTGCATGTGTGCATAACAGATAGTGGTGCCGACAAACTTAAACCCTCGTTCTTTCAGGTCTTTGCTCATTATGTCGGATTCTTTTGTGCTCGCAGGAATTTCCTTCATAGTTTTCCACGTGTTGACAATCGGTTTGCCGTCGACAAACTGCCAAATGTATTTGTCAAAACTGCCGAATTTTTCTTTAATTTCCAAAAATGACTGTGCATTGTTTATGGCGGCATTGATTTTGAGTTTGTTTCTTATTATTCCTGCGTTTCCCAGTAGTTCGTCTATTTTTTTCTGATCATAACGTGCAACTTTCTCCGCGTTGAAGTTGTCAAATGCTTTTCGGTAGTTTTCCCGTTTCTTTAAAACCATCAGCCAACTCAGTCCCGCCTGAGCGCCTTCCAATTGTAAAAATTCAAAGATTAATTGGTCGTCATGTAACGGCACGCCCCATTCCTTATCGTGATAATCGACATAAATATCGTGACCTAAACACCATTCACATCTCGTTTTCATAACAAAATTCCTTCGATTTTAGTTCTTCAATATGCGGTTTATGTTGCCGGACAGGATTTTTTCAATTTCGTTTTCATTGAATCCCGCTTCTTTCATCGCCACTAATTGTTCTTCATAGAGATCGTTCCGCCACCCCCTTGGAAATACCGATGAGTCGGTGCCGAATACAATTCTGTCCACTCCGAATACGCCGGCAGATTTTTCGAAAACAGAGGTGAGTGTAAGATTCTCAGGTTGTGTTTTTATCCAACTGTTCGAACTGGAAGTATCTACATATACGTTTTCACACAATGAACCGAGCATCAAGGTTTCACGAAAGAAGCCGCAGCCGAAATGCGGGATCACAAAGATTATGCCGGGATAACGGTTTGCAGTGATTTGCAGGTCGAGAGGATTTCCGTATTGCATGTCAAAGGGACGCGGAAGACCAATGATGTCGCGCAGTTTTACCTGGAGTAGTCCAAAGTGTACGATAATGTTCATTTTATGTTCACGGGCTGCGTCGAGAGCAGGGAAGAGCCTATTATCAAACATTCTGTAATGGTGCATTACCGGAAAAAAGAGCAATCCCCGGAAACCCATATCTGCGGATTTGTGAATAAAGTTGACAGATTTATCCGTTATGGGATTTACAAGGGTGTATCCTATAAGTTTTTCGGGTGCAAGCCGCATGGCTTCAGCCACCGCCTCCGCCTCTTCAGGAAGGCTTGCGAACGTAATCATTTTTTCCACATTATGATTTTTCATTTCAGAAAGCCATTTATTTGTGTGGTTTTCAATATTTTCATCCGGTATCTCTACACCTGATAATTTCCCGACACGGGCTAATTCTCCGGCTATATCTGCATCCACGTTTTTCTGTTTTATGAGAGCTTCAAAAAATGGATAGGAAAAAAAATGTGAATGTGAATCGATAATTGTATTGGACATTATGAAATCCTCCCGGAAATAAATATATTGTAATTTGAAGAACGATAATTGACAAAATCATTCGTCATCTGATTTCTTGCCACGCCTATAAATTCTTACAATAAGCGAGTATATCTAAAGATGACTCTAAATTTGTTCTTGTGATTGTAAAACCAGTCAAATTCAGGATTTTGCCCGCCATTTTTTTTATTTTACTCTTCCTTTTTAAAATCTTTCCCAATCTGTAAAGCGGTAATGACTGGAATACGCTCCTGAAAAAGTTTTGTTTAGAATAACTGATTCCAATAATTTCATACGAGGAAAAATTTTGCATAATCAGTTCGTTGAAGGAATTGTAATCGAATTCTTTTGCGTGAAACGGGTTTCTATTAGTTGTTTTAATATTTTGCTTCACATTTGGAGTACTAATCAATATTAGTCCTCCTCGTTTGGTCACAAATTTAAGTTGTTCAATATATTTCGAACTGTTTTCGATATGTTCAATCACCTGGAAAGATACGGCAACATCAAACCACCTTCTGAAAGCAAGTCTTGTTGCAATCATTTGAACAAAGTTATTTTTGGGATTCTTATATCGCTGAACACAATGGCTCAGCGCCGAAATATCATAGTCGACACCGCATACATATTGGGCTGTCTCGCTCATGATGCTACAGCCATAACCGGTTCCGCAACCGACATCAAGAACATATTTATTTTTTACAAACTTTGATGCGTATTGGTATGCGAATTTGTGTCTTGCAAATACAAAACTGATTTCATTTTCTTCGGGAGGTATCATCCTCTCACCCGAATCAACCAACTCGTTTTTCAAGATTCTCGCCGGTTTCTTGAATATACATCCCGATTTTTCACGTTTGGTAAGGCAAAAAATAGAAAAGGGAGTGGAAAAATGAAATAAGATAAATCAAAACTATGCTGAAAAATTACAGAATTCCATCCGTCGCTAATAATTTTTGTAATAAAAACCAAAAGAGAAGTCGTAAATAATAAATACGCAGAATTACGATATACAGATTTCGGTATGACAGAAGTAACTGCAATAACACAGGCAGCGACTAATACTAATATCAACTGC
>JADFON010000357.1 GCA_022562855.1 Candidatus Zhuqueibacterota bacterium
TTTGCCCTTGTTATTTATAGTATAAAAAACAAAAAGGGGCGTCATGAAACTCAATCCAAAAGTTAATCTAAAACTTTTCTCCAAAAAGTTGTTTGAATGGGCTTTGATCATATCGTTGGCTCTTCATATATCTTTATTCCTGGCTTTTACAGAATTTGAAGGATCCGAACATATCATTGATGATTCTTCAATGATACTTGAAGTTGAGGATATACCGGAAACCGAACAATTCAAAAAACCGCCGCCTCCTGCTTCGCCTGCCGTTCCGATCGAATCGGAAGATGAAGATTTGATGGACGATATAACGATCGAGGATACGGAGATCTTTGATTTTTCAAACTTTGATGCGCCGCCGCCGCCACCTCCGATCGAGGAGGAAGAAATTCCTGATTTTTTGCCGTTAGCCGACCAGCCAAAAATAATTGGTGGATTAGCAGCGCTGCAAAAACTCGTAGAATATCCGATAATTGCGAGAAAAGCGGGCGTGGAAGGGCTGGTAACTATCGGCGTATTGATTGACAAGGAAGGGTTTCCCGTAGAATTCAAGGTTTTGAAATCACTGGGGCAAAGCGGATGCGACGAAGCTGCAATCGAAGCGATAAAGAAAATAAGATTTACACCCGGAAAGCAGAGAGGTAAAGCGATAAAATGTTGGGTTAATATTCCTGTAAGGTATAGATTGACGGGAATAGGAGGGAGCTAAAAAATTGTTTATTTATGCGGAGACATTGATTCATCGAACCATATACCCACTTTCATCCCAATCCTGAACTAAAGCAAACTACCTTCTCTGAAATAACGTGTAGATGTACGGTCGAGTGTCTCCATTGGGCATAGTATAAAGAAAATCAAAATGATCAAGAAGTTCAAATTCGTTACCGAGAAAGGCAGCAAGCGAAGTTTGATCGTATCGTCTCACATTGAGACCGCTGCACTTTGGCGCTCCCTTCAAAGAAAAGGTGGATATTATAGCAAATCCGTTTTTCTTCAGTAATTTTTTTAAAACCGACAAATAAGTAGAACTGTCATTAGAATCGGTAAGAAAATGCAGTATTGCCCTGTCATGCCACAGAAAAAACTCACCGGAGTTAAATATTATTTCAGGTTTTGTAATATCTTCGATTATCCATTTGATATTCGACGCTTTTTCCCTGCCAAGACGGTCCTTCAGTTTCTTTATTGCGGTCTTGCTTATATCCACGGCTGTAATGTTTTTAAATCCAGCTTCGACAAGGCTGTCAATAAATGTTGACGCTCCGGTTCCAATATCCACAATCGAATCGTCCCGGCTCAATTTACATTGTTGCAAGAGCTTTAGCGAGGGAGCAGGATTTTTCTCATACCATCCCAAACCTGAAACAGATTTCCTTTTATAAGTACTCTCCCAGTGATCTTTAAAATCAGTCGACATAATCTGTCCTCAATATCGTAATTTGGCAAAAAACAAGTTATGCTATTCCGGTTTAGACTTCTTCAATCATCCCGGATAAAAACTGACCCACTATTTTAATATACGCAAAATGCGAGAGAAATCGATACGTTTCAAATAATACCAAGAATGTGTTTACCGGTAACGATAGAAGTACTGATGATTATTTTACAAAACAATGGGAATAAGGAAAATTGCAATAATTTTTGTATTATCAATGCGATAGTTAATACTATTGCGATATAAGCGCACGTTTACATTGCAATTGTGGTAGAATTATTGTAAAAATAAAAAGTTTGGTAAAAGTATGAACCAATTATTGGGTTATTATTCCCAATATAATGGTCTTGAATTAAGTAACCTCACATATCGGTTGCATTTTTTGTAATTTGTAACTACCATTATGCAAATTCTAAATTTTATGTTTCAACATAAAGGTACAAAATGAAGAAGATAATCATTATTTCGATTTTACTTATCATATCGCTTAACCCATTATATACTTTAGCGCAGACGGCTGCGCTTCCCGTCAGAATGGAGTTATTAAAAGGTTTGGAAAGTATGTACGTCCTCGTCGAACTCAATGAGGAAATAAAGGAAGCAGGTTTTACTAACATAGACGTGAGATCGGATATTGAACAAGCATTGAAAAACGTGGGAATAAAAATACTTGATAGTAATGATCTGATGAATACACCGGGCAGCCCTTATCTTCAATTGTCTACTTTTGGTTATGAAATGAAAACCGGCGGATATGCCTGCGCTATTTTATTGGGATTGAAGCAGGATGTGATTCTTGAACGCGATAAAGAAATAAAGGGCGAAGCGACTACCTGGTCTGCATTATGGGAAATAACGTTTTCCAAAGGAAATATGACTCATTTACCGGAAACCGTAAGAAGCATGACCAGCCAATTTGTAAAAGATTATATTGCTGCAAACTTGTCTGAAAAAGGATAATTTAATACTTCGGTTTTCAGTTTTTCAATTCTAACGCCAGTACATTGATAATCGCAAAAAATACGATTTGTCCACAAAAATTTATTTAAATGCCTTTCACCATCCTTGAAAATTTATAAACCGGTACTGAAAAAACCATGAAAATTAAAAGGACCGGTGTTTTTAACCCAAAATTATTGGAGATAACCGCTTATGCTCTGTTAATAGGATGTTCCGGCGCAGAAGAACCAGGCATTTGGGCTGACGATAGAATCATCGACATTCATGCGCATATTGGGTCTTATGAGGGTTATGATCTGTCTATCGGGACATTAATGGAAAACATGGAAAGGTTCGGCATAGATATGGCGCTGGTCTCAAATATTGACGGCGCCAACGTTGATGGCTATACAAAAAACCTCTCTGAGACTGCAACTAACGAAACCACAGCACAGATTGTGATGCAGTATCCTCAAAAACTGAGAGGATTGTTGTGGGCTAAACATGGAGAAGGAAGTCCGGGTATTTTAGAGGTATTTTTATCGGATGAAAGATATAAAGGAATATTTGTGGG
>JADFON010000358.1 GCA_022562855.1 Candidatus Zhuqueibacterota bacterium
CATTCCGTATCCTTCCGATAAGATCGACGCCCAGTCTGCAAACCGGTTGACCATAGAGTGGGCAAAGAGAAGCAAAGAATCGTTTGAAAATACAAAAGGCTACCATAACTACAAGCAAGTCTTGTTTGGTATCTTACAGGGAGGCGTCTTTACCGATTTGAGAAAAATGGCAATTGAAGAGATGACCGAACTCGATTTTCCAGGTTACGCCATTGGGGGGTTAGCTGTCGGCGAACCAAAGGATTTACTCTTTGAACTGACCGATTTTTCGACTGATTTCATGCCGGAAGACAAACCTCGCTATCTAATGGGCATTGGAAAGCCGGAAGATATAGTGGAATCCATCGGAATGGGTGTTGACATGTTTGACTGCGTGCTTCCGACTCGTGTTGGAAGAAACGGCTGGATATACACACACGCCGGCAGATTAGTAATTAAAAACGCAGAATTCAAAGACGATCTTTCTGCCATAGATGATTCATGCAATTGTTATGCTTGCAAGAATTTTTCCCGGGCATATCTTCGTCATTTATTTAATGCGGGAGAAATGCTGGGACCGCGTTTAGCGTCTCTTCACAACATAACATTCTACCAAAAGCTTATAGAAGAAGCAAAAGAGGCAGTTAGAAACAACAATTATACACATTGGAAAAAAAAGTTTCTACAAAACTATAATTCCGAAACAATTAAATCCGGGGCAGAATTGACATGAGCGAAGATCAGAATTTTATCACCGTCAAATGTGTTACATGCGGAGTCGATATGCGGGTTAAAGATAAAGACGTATCAATATACTGTATGAAATGTAAGAATTGGACCCAGTTAAAGAAAGACTCTGACAAAAATGGCGAAAAATCTTAAATTAACGTATTGTGCTATTAGAGATTGATGCATAATGAGAATATTTATTATAGTTTACACTGAATTCTCATGCCGTTTCGATCCCGCGTTGGCGGGAAGAAATCTTTAAACAAAAAGTACATAAAAGTGTAAACACGTAGATAAAATACTACACCTACATCATCGTCAAAAATCCGTATTTTTAATCAGGGGAATACGCTGATTTCCCCGAAACAACAGGTTGGGAAATTGGACAGGGCTAATCACCGCAAGCTTAGTTATGAAGAGCTGCGTGCCCGGTCGCACTCTATTGAGTCGATCAGGAAATCGCCCCGGTTTCCGGTTTACGTAATATTGGAAAATATACGAAGCCTGCAAAACGTCGGTTCTATTTTTCGAACGGCTGATGGATTGCGAATAACCCAACTGATCATTACGGGATATACGGGCAGACCACCGCGGAAGGAGATTGAAAAAGCCGCTCTCGGGGCAGTGGATTCAGTCCCCTGGGTATCGTATAAAAGTACTCAAGAGGCTATTTCAGAATTAAAACAGAATGACATATCCATTGTAGCATTGGAGCAGGCGGTAGACAGTGTAGATTTTCAAACCTTTCAGTATACTTTCCCAACCGCTGTAGTTATTGGCAATGAGTATGATGGGATTGAACAGGAAACACTTGATTTGTGCGACCACTGCGTAAACATTCCGATGTTTGGCGTTAAACAGTCTTTGAACGTCGGAACGGCGTTAGGCGTCTTAGGTTATGAGATGTACCGGCAAAACAAGTTAAACGGGAACAACCTTTAAATTCATATTGGATGAAATGACGCTTAGAACAAAACAGCAGTGTTATTTAACCGAAGGTACGGTAGATCTGTTATACAAGAAAACTTTTATATAGGGAATAATTTTTGTACACCTTTTTTCCGTAGAGATTTTGATCGCCTATTTGTGTTGATAAGAAAGATTTATACGGTCTGTTATTTACTTTCAGGTATTCATAACCGACTATTCCGTTCTTGATGAGATTTGCAATGGTTTTTACAAATGTCATAAAATCTTCGTTTTTGGCAATATCGGGATAGCGCAGAAATGAAAATCTGTTGTCCGAATTTAAATTTAGAAACCGGTCGACAGCATCAAAGGCGGAAAAGGAAGGAGATGTTCTTTTCCCGGATACGATTTGATTTTTGAATTGTTCTTTTTCAAATGACTTGAGGAGTTTGCCCGGTTGGACAAACGTTCCTGAGACAGAATTAATCATCCTTGATAAATCCTCCTTATATAGTTTTATCGGCAGATTTTTAATCTAAACTGAATAATTGAGCGCTTTTTCACATGTCTGAACTCATATTTGGCAAAAACGCTGTTTTAGAAGCATTCAAAGCCGGATTACCGGTAAAAAGAGTAATTGTATCCCGGACTTTGAAAGAGTTTGACCGGTTTACCGAGGCGATTCTTCAATTATCACCTGGAATAAAAATAGAAATAACCCAGAGAAAAAACCTGGATATATTATCAAAAGGCTCGAGATCAGGAGGTGTTTGCGCTGAATTGCCGGCAATCAAACCGTATTCCTCGCTGGATAAGTTTTTATCGGCAATAAAAAGAAAAACAGAGCATCCTTTATTAGTCGCTCTGGACGAGATACATGATCCGCATAACTTTGGAGCCATTGTCAGGACAACGTTAGGCGCCGGATTCAACGGCGTCATATATCAAAAACGCAGACAAGTCGGAATTACAGGAGTAGTCGTCTCGACCTCTGCGGGAGCCTGCTTTAAGATTCCACTGTGCGAAGTGGTAAATTTACCAAGAACACTTGAAAACTTAAAACGCTCAGGATTCTGGGTGTACGGAACCGACAGCAAGCAAAGTAATTCTCTTTATAAATCGAGGCTGAACAGACCAATTGTAATTGTAATTGGTTCCGAAGGCAAGGGGCTTAGAAAACTCGTTCGATCTAAGTGCGATGAAGTCATATCGATACCTCTGTCATCCGAATTGGAATCGCTCAACGCATCTGTTGCGGCAGGTATTGTGCTTTTTGAGGTCGTAAGACAGGGTATGGAAGCAAATAATCACAATGTTAA
>JADFON010000359.1 GCA_022562855.1 Candidatus Zhuqueibacterota bacterium
GTTATCCTCTACTTGAAAATTTCATCATAGTAACCGTGGGGACCGAAAAAGAAAACAAAATATTCTCAGAAGTTTTAAAGAAGATATGTCATGAAAAAACCGGATAAAAATGTACAGTGCACACCAGAAATGAAAGAGTTCATTTCCGGGATAGACCTGATTATTTTTGACATCGATGGGGTTCTCATTGACACCCGGTCCTCATTTATAGCAACAATTATCGACACGACCCGTTTTTATATAAACAACATTCGAAAAATCCCGGTTGATTTAAGCGGTCTTTCCCCATCGACAGCTTTGCTGTTCAAACAGCATTCAGGTTTTAACAACGATTGGGATTTGACGGAGGCAATGATTCTTTATAATCTCTATGTTTGTAAATCTAATTCAAATGTAATCAAAATCGAATCGTTCTTGGAGCAAGTCGATAAAGAAGGCGGTGGATTAGCAGGAGTTTACAAAGTGATCGGAAATCTGTCCGGCAGGAATACGGTTGATTGGATAAGGTCGAATACGGATAAAAAGAGAATTCGCAACCTTTTTAAAGAGTTTTACGGCGGTAAAAATCACTGTGAAGAGATGTACGGTTTCAAACCGCGCCATTTTCATGGCGCCGGAAGCATTGAATCCGAAAAAATTCTGCTCGATTCCAACCTCCTTCGGAACTGGAAAGGCTCTACGGCGATCTTGACCGGCAGGGAAAAAAATGAAACAAATTACGCCTTAAAGATGCTGCGCCTATCTCATATAGACAAAGAATTGATACAGTATGCGGACAACATTCTTCCTGATAAACCGTATCCGGATAAAATAGTGAAAATTATAATAAATGCAGGTAGTTCATCAGCGCTATTTATCGGTGATTCTATCGACGATTACCTAACGGTTGAAAACTACAACCGGAATGAAATGGAAATACCGCTGAAATTCGGCTTAATTGCTGAAAACGAGAATAATTTTCCTGTTGATGCACGGAGTTTTCATGCCGGATCGGTTAACCATTTACTGGAGTTCATTCTTGAAAACAATTTTCGAATTCGTGAAAAATAATAATTACAAACAACTATTGAAGGTGACAAATGCGTTCGGCAGAAGTTACAAGAAAAACCAATGAAACCAATATAGCAGCCAAGATAAATCTTGACGGCGCCGGAAAATACAAGATAAACACCGGAATAGGATTTTTCGATCATATGCTTTCACTTGTGGCTTTTCACGGGAGTTTTGACATTGAAATTACCTGTAAAGGCGATCTTAATATTGACTGCCATCATACGGTCGAAGACGTCGGACTTACTCTGGGCATGGCATTTCGAAAAGCGCTTGGTAAGGACCCCGTCATTAGCAGATATGGCAATAGTATTGTCCCGATGGACGACAGTTTGTCACAGGCTGTAGTAGACATTTCTGGAAGACCGTATCTCGTATTCAAGTGCGAATTTCAAAACGAAAAGGCGGGTGAATTGGAAACGGAAACGGTGAAGGAGTTCTTCAAATCGTTTGTGCAGGAGAGCCGGATCAATTTGCACATAGAGAACCGGTACGGTGAAAACACCCATCATGTCATCGAGTCTATTTTTAAGTCTTTTGCCCGTTCCCTGTCGGAAGCAAGTAGAAAGGCAATAGGCGGAGTACCCTCTACGAAAGGTACGCTGTGATTTCAATAATCGATTACGGAGCAGGAAATCTTGCTAATATAAAAAACGCATTTGATTATTTGGGTATGGAAGCATCGATTGTCTCCAAACCGGAAGACGTCCTTTCAGCGGAAAAGATCGTCCTTCCCGGTGTGGGTGCGTTTTCTCCTGCTATAAAGCGTCTGCGGGAAACCGGGTTTGTGGAAATTCTACGGGAGAGAATTAATGATGGGGTTCCCCTTTTAGGAATATGCCTTGGCATGCAGCTCCTGATGTCGGGAAGTGAGGAAAACGGTAATAGCAAAGGTCTGGATTTTATCAAGGGAAAAGTGACAAAACTAACAGGGGATCAAAAGATTCCGCATATGGGTTGGAATACTCTTGATTTTGAACGTGCTACACCGCTCAATAAAGGAATAGAAACCGGGAAGTACGCATATTTTGTACATAGCTACTTTTGTTCACCGGAGGATTTCAACGTTGTTACATCGAGAACACGGTACGGTGAGAGTTTTGCTTCTATAATTGAGCATGAAAACATCTACGGGATGCAGTTTCATCCGGAGAAGAGTCAGCAGACCGGTCTTCAGCTTTTGAAAAACTTCGGATCAATATAATATGCTCCTGATACCTGCGATAGACATTAGAAACGGAAGGTGTGTCAGGCTTTACCAGGGCAAGTTTGACAAAGAAACGGTTTATAATGCCGACCCGGTTTCAGTTGCTCTTGATTTTGAAAACCGGGGCGCTAAGAGATTGCATGTGGTTGATCTTGATGGCGCTGCGGGTTATTCGAAGAACAATTTGTCGATTATCCGGAAGATTTGCGAAAACACACAAATTCCCGTCGAATGCGGAGGCGGAGTAGGTGATTTAAAAACTGCTGAGGCGTTTATTGGTTCAGGTGTTTCTGAAGTAATTCTGGGTACAATCGTCATAAAAAAACCGGATAAGGCAAGAGAATTAATCAAAAAAATAGGAATTGATAAAATACAAATCGGGCTGGATTATTCGGGAGAGAAAATTGCTGTCAGCGGATGGAAGGAACTTATTAAAGGTTCAGTTTGTGATGAAATCGAAAAGTGGGGAAATGAAGGTGTGCAAAGATTTATTCTGACAGATATAACCAGGGACGGTACGATGCTGGGACCCGGTTTTTCATTGCTTCGAAAAATCGCCGGCAAGGTAAACGTGAAAATTACAGCAGCCGGAGGGGTTTCGGGACCGGAAGATATTACTAAATTGTCTGCACTTGAGACATTGGGGTTTGACCGTGTAATTTCCGATAAATACGTTT
>JADFON010000360.1 GCA_022562855.1 Candidatus Zhuqueibacterota bacterium
AGACAAGAATGTATGTTCAGAAAAGTGTAATTCTACACCGTTCTTGAATACTTTGTTTTGTCGACCTGGCGTTCGATATAGCCGTCAAAGTTCATTGCAATAGTGCGGATCATCAGTCTTCCCAATTCAGTCACTACAATTCTGTTGTCGTCCATAGTTACAAGACCGTCGTCGGCAAATTCCTTGAGATTTTCAAGTCCCCATGCAAAATATTCATCGAAATGGATTCCAAATTCATCCTCGATCTGTTGAAATTCAAGCACGAAGTGACACATCAGGTTCATAACAACTTTGCGCCGGATAATATCGTCTTCGTTCATAGTATATCCCCGCGCAATCGGAATCAGACCACTATCAATGGAATCGTAATATGCTTTTTCTTCTTTGTGATTCTGAGAGTAAACCATCGGCAGTTGGCTGATGCTTGTTATTCCCATTGCATAAAGATCAGCGCCGGAATGTGTGCTGTATCCTTGAAAATTGCGGTAGAGTTTTTTCTCGCGTAGTGCGACCGTAAGTTCGTCTTCAGGCTTTGCAAAATGATCCATACCGATAAAAACGTATCCCGCGCCTGTCAGTTTTTCAATGGTCATTTTTAGTATTTCGAATTTTTCTTCCGGTTTGGGAAGATCTTTATCGGTCAGGATATTCTGGTGCTTTTTTAGCCAGGGAACGTGGGCATAATTGAAGACAGCCAGCCTGTCAGGAGAAATATCGATGATTGTATCGACTGTTTCTTCGAACGATTCCGGCGTCTGGAAGGGGAGACCGTATATCAGGTCAATATTCATGCTCAGGAAACCGAGTTCCTTTGTCCAGTCACACGCCTGCCTGGTTATATCTTCGGGCTGGATCCTGTTAATCGCAATCTGGACTTTATCGTTAAAGTCCTGCACCCCCATGCTGATCCTGTTAAAACCCCCGTTTCGCAAGGCTTCGAGATGTTCTTTTGTCAATCCACGCGGGTCAATTTCACACCCGATTTCAGCGTCGGGCGTGTACTCGAAATTCCGGTTAATATACGATATCAAACCGGTGATTTCACCGGGATTTAAATGTGTGGGCGTCCCGCCGCCCCAATGCAGCTGCTCGACTTTGCGGTCTCTATTAATGAGTTTCCGGTAGAGGTCTATCTCACGTTTAAGGTATTCCGTATAACCGCCGATTCGACCCCGGTTGCGCGTAATAATCATATTACAACCGCAAAAATAACACAGGGTGTCACAGTAAGGGAGGTGGAAATACAGCGACAGGTCGGCAGAGTTACCGTTTTCATTGGTACGCTTGATTTCATTGGTGAGATCATCACGGGTAAATTTCTCATGGAATTGAGGAGCAGTAGGATAGCTGGTGTAACGCGGTCCGGGTTTGTCGTATTTCTTTAGCTTATCTAAATCTATTGTATACATTGAAACAATCTATGAATTTTTATCCCTTGTTCCGGGACTATATTATTATTTAAACAGCGATAGCTGAATGTTGCTTGATACTTTCTTCCTTTACAAATTCAACAAACGCCCTGGCATTTTCAGGTTCTATGTCAGGGAGTATACCATGACCAAGATTAAAAATATGACCGCCTGAATTGCCTGATCCTGCCGAATCCCGGTTGTCATTTGCGGCATTAGCATAGGATTGCAAAATTCGTTTTACTTCCTTCTTGATTTTCGCTTTGTCCGCATACAATACCGTGGGATCCATATTGCCCTGCAAAGCGACATCGTTTCCGATTTGCCTTTTGACGGTTCCGATATCGACTGTCCAGTCGAGACCGATAACGTCTGCCCCCGATGACGCAAGTTCCGAAAAACTCTGGTGAACGCCTTTGCTGAAAACTATCACCGGTTCATCATTTTTCTTCATCGACGCAATTATCATTTTTATATACTCGAGTGAAAATTCACGATAGTCCTCCGGCGATAAAATGCCTCCCCATGTGTCGAATATCTGTACTGCGTTTGCTCCTGACTCTAACTGAGCGGAAAGATAACCGGCAACCGCTTTGGCAAGTTTTTCCAGCAGTTTATGCGCAAGTTTTGGATTGCGAAATATAAGACTCTTCACCTGTGAGAAGTTTTTTGAACCGCGACCCTCTACCATGTAGGTCAGCAATGTCCAGGGAGAACCGCTGAATCCGATAACCGGAACCCTGTTATTCAGCTCCTTTTTCGTTACGGAAAGAGCATCCATCACAAATTTCAGGTCTGTTCCCGGATCTATATCTTTCAAAGAAGCGGCATCGGACTCATCCCGTATGGGTTTTGCAAATACCGGTCCGGTTCCATCTTCGATTGACAAAGCCATTCCCATGGCTTCGGGAATAACAAGAATATCCGAGAAAATAATTGCAGCATCCACACCGATTATGTCAACCGGCTGGATTGTTACTTCTGCGGCAAGATCAGGAGTTTTGCACAAGGTCAGGAAATCATATTTTTGCCTTATTGCCCTGTACTCCGGGAGGTATCTGCCTGCCTGACGCATGATCCATACCGGGGTACGGTCGACCGGCAGACGTTTACACGCCCGAAGAAATAGGTCATTTTCTATTTTATTCAATGGAGCTCCAGCAGGTCAACAATTCAGCTTAAGACTTAAAACCCGGTTATAAAAACCGGATTTCCAATTCTCAATAACAAAAATATAACAAATTTTGAGGAAAAAATGAAGTGCTTTTTAATTGTCGGAGAGGGCAGTCCAGCTTTTTCAAGCTAAAATGACAATAATTATTGATTAGGGTATCGTGAGAGTTCCTGTATATAAATTAACGACAAAAATTTGTAAATCACGATCATATTGTGAAACACATGTCAGTTATTTTACGCGAAACAGAAAGGTTAAAGCTTTACGTCTATCTGTCGTATAAATCACTTGTCCGTTCTTTGAGATATGAAATCTAAAATCAAAAATATAGTCGCTCCCTCTTCCTCCAGC
>JADFON010000361.1 GCA_022562855.1 Candidatus Zhuqueibacterota bacterium
AATCTCAGATAAGCGAAAGGGTAAACGAAGAAAAAATAACCCGTGAAAGACATTTTGCACAGGACATTGAAGAGCTTAAAAACTCAATGCAAGTGAATAAAAATATGCTGATCGAAAACAATAAAAACATAAAAGCAAGACTAAGTGAAACCGAAATCAAATATAATGAAGAAAAAAAGGCAAGGTTGGAGATAGAGTCCAAATCTGTTTCGGTTGCTTGGTCGGACGCCTCGAAAAGCTCCGCGCTAAAAGACTTACAAAAAGAATACAACGCCTTGCTTAAGGAATATAATACAAGCCGGAAAAAATTGAGCGATGCTGCGGTTAAAACGCAACCGGTGGCAGAAGAGCAACCGAAAGAGGAAATTGTTATTAAAACGGAAGGTGAACGTGAAAAATTTGAACCTCGGAAGAAAGAACCTTTTACGGCGAAGTTTGAGCCGAATCTATCGGGAAATACTTTAGGCGGAAACAAATATGATGAATATGTAAGAACCTTTTTTAAGAAAATAAGCAAATTATAAATATTGAATATAAATATTACAATTCGATTGCACAAAAACTTGGAAAGTAAAAACTCAAAAGAAGAATTATCTACCACAAATGATAGAAAATCCCGGCAGTACGTACTTGTTGACCAGTCCGAGTTATTCCCTCGTCACGTAGGAACCGTACACGTGCCGGGCAAAAGACCGGTTGAAAACATTTCTTCACACCCTCTTCCGGCATTTCCTGCAGGTGACAATTCGAAAAACGAAGAAGTTCACACCGTTATATCACATCACGCTATTAAGCCGCCGGCACGTGACATTTTACGCAAAACAAAAAATATCATACTGGAATTGATCGAGTTCAATGAGTCCGGAAGCATTCAAATTCAAAATTTTAAATCTAATCCAGCCAAGAGTTCCCATCAGAAAACAATTCAATATACAGCAACCACTGATGAACCGGATAATGTCGGGAATGAACATAATCCGGAAATTATAAGGAAAATTGCCGATTCAAGCGTCGAAAACGACAACACCTATATTCCCGGGGATATCCTCAAAAGGTCCTTCGGCAATTCAAAATTCTTCACCGGATCCCCGGAAAACACCTAAACCCTCAAATAGGAAATTATTCCGCCGTCCTTTAATCCCATCTTTCAATTGTATTTTTGCAACTCGCCATGCTTTTATCACGTTAAAGAGTAAATAATGGAATTATTTTGCATTTCTGTCGATTTATTATTAAACTGGCAAAAATATATCTTTTTCAAATATTGCAAATTGAGCATGCCTTTAGATCGTCAAAATCAACCTGTACGTCATTTGTTTACTCTTGCGTTTTTTATATCTGTTTGTATATATGCCGGATTACTTCTTATTCCTCAGCATGTATATTCATACCAGGAAGAAAGAGTCATTTTAAACTGGGGTGAGTTGCAGGAGCGCATTCAAAATCTAAATCCGCTAAAGCGAAGCACCAATGAAGAACGCTCGATCCACAGGCTCATTTACGGCGACCCTCTTTATTATTATAACCCCTACGATGTTCAGATAAATAACGGAATTATAGAACGGGAAAGCCTTTTTCCTAATTTAAACCGCTGGATTCTCGTCATAAAAAGCAACATTTTTTTTCACGATGGTTCAAGGCTAAGATCGGATGACATAAAATTCAGTATCGAACTTTATAAAGAGTATGTCTCAAGAAATAATTTATCCTATAATTTGCAGCTTGACAAAATCAAAGAAATCATGATTCAGGGCGACTCTGCCTTTGAAATTGAACTCAGTGAGCAGGTGGAAAACTTCCGGCTTATGCTTGCAGATATTCCGGTTCTTTCACAAGAGTATTACCAGGGAGAAACGTATGAGCAGACCATTGAAAACCTGGCAAATAAAAGACCGTTTGGATATGGTCCATTCATGATTAGTAATTTTATCCCCGGTAACCGCATAGTGTTGGTAAGCCATTTTAACTACTTTGGCGGGGCTCCTGAATTCGAGCAAATCAATATCTTACTCTACAGTTCTTCCGACCAGATCAAATCCGACTTTATCACCGGTGATCTCGATTTTATACAGATTAATAGCGTCAACGACAAAAAAGAGGTTAGCCGCGCAGATACGACTTTCAGGATTGTTCAGGTTCCTACACAATATATGAAAATGTACACTATCACTCTTAACAGCAGCGATCCTATCCTCTCAGCGGAAAATGTCCGGAAATTGGTCAACAAGTTATATAATAAAAACAGATATCCCCTTTCCAGTCCACAATATGATGTTCGTTCAAAGGCGTTCGGACCGCTGCCGGAAACATCGTGGGCATTCTTCGAAGACCTGAATAAACAAAACTGGAATCCTGTCGCAGCGAGAAGAGATCTTGACAGGCTTGGTTGGAAAGTTTCAGACTCTGACGGTATTCTTGGGCGAAACGAAAGAAAATTTATCATGGAATTAATTTACCCCGAGAGAGATATTTATATAGAAGAACTTGCCCGGCATATCCGGCTGAGCCTTGGTGAAATTGGCGTTTCAGTTTCGGTTACTCCTTTGCCCGACACTATAAACGAAATGAGGATAAAACAAAACGACTTTCAGATATCGCTTGACTCATTTGTATATTATCCAATGGATGTTCTAAGAACATTTTATGACTTTTTCAATTTGAATAATGCCGAAATAAAACGAAACCGTTTCGGGGGATATGACGCGGAGGCAGTACGCCAACTGAGACGCGCCTCTCGTGTGCCAAACCAGACAAATGCAAAAGCAATTTTTCATCGGCTTCAGGATTTATACAAGGATGCTTTCACAACAAATGTACTGTCATATCAGCATCACCGGATATTTGCAATCAACAGCCGGATTGTAACAAATTTTATGCGGGACAACCGCCTGTTGCCGATTGCGCTGTGGATTCCTTTTATTAACCCCTAATA
>JADFON010000362.1 GCA_022562855.1 Candidatus Zhuqueibacterota bacterium
AAAGCATGTCTAAGTATTATTTACGTTCATACTCATAGTCACTGTTAAAGTTTTAACTATTGTCAATATTGAAAGTTCCTAGATAGATAGTCTGGAAAAAGTTTTGAATAGAAGATAATTGATGTAAATGTTAGCAGGAATGTTATTTTTGGTATCAATTGCAATAGTTAAAAATCAAAAATATGTCTTTGAGGAGGTGTGTAAATATTGTATATAGAGTGGGTATGATAGGAAAGATAAGGTGAGAGAAGTTGAGATACACTAAAAATATAAATTATAAGCTGGGAAATAATATTGTATGAAATGTATCAAGATATTTTTCAATGTATTCATTTTTTGATAATTATTTTACTCAGTAACAAGGCTACCAGAGGTCAACAATTTCACAAGCTCATCCATATTTTCGCTTGGTGCAAGCATATAATTACGATCATATCCACTGCTCAACTGGCTGACGTTTTTTAATATTTCAATACTCTTATCATTTTTTCTCGCTGCGAAAAGATAACCGGCATCCTTACCGAGATAGCTCTCTTTTGTTTTCTTCAAGCAAATTTTTGATAATCCCGCTACGATTTCACGTTTGATCTTACAGAATATCTTCATAATGGTAAAAACTGCATAATGATACTTTGATTTTCCTAAAGAGGACAAAGTTCTTCAACTAAAATTTAAATAATGATTCTCATGTGGAATGTCAAGAATTACAGACTGTAGAGCAAAACCGCTGTTTTTTTAAAGAAATTTGCTTGACAAACCGATTAAATAGTATTAAATTAATTTTTAGGCAAGGCTAAAAAATAATTTAGAGGATTTAAATATGATCAGCCAGGCAACCGAAGATTATATAAAAATAATTTACAAAATGAAGGGCAATGGGACGGTAACAACGAATTCGATAGCTAAAGCGCTCAACGTCACTTCAGCGTCCGTAACAAACATGCTCAAACGATTGGCGGAAATGAGACTGCTCAAATATACATCTTACAAAGGTGTAAAACTCACAAAAGCCGGAGAAAAAATTGCCCTGGAAGTTATCAGGCACCACAGGTTGATCGAGCTTTATCTCAGTGAAATAATGGGTTATACCTGGGATGAGGTTCATGATGAAGCCGAACGTCTCGAACATCATATTTCCGAACAGTTTGAAGAAAAGATATTTAATATGCTCGGTTCGCCGGAATTTGACCCACACGGCGCTCCGATCCCATCGAAAAACGGAGATATTCCGAAGAACGAAATTTCCCCATTAACTGACTGCGCGCCCGGAGACTATGTCCGAATCGAAAGAGTGTCCGATGCCGACCCGGAAATGTTGAGGTATTTATCGGAAATTGGATTAGTCTTGATGGTTGAGATAAAAATTCTCTCGAAAGAACCGTTTAATGGACCGCTGACCGTGAATGTGGGCGGCACAGAACGGATGATCTGGGATGAAGTCGCCAAAAATATATATGTAGCGCCTGTTTTATCTAATGACAAAGTTGAAGCCTGATTATAGTTTACCTGCGGTTGATAAATAATTTAGCAGCTCAATTAAAAAAATAATGACAAAGTCTACCAATAAACAAAACTCCGGTTTCGAAACATTAGACTCCCTTATACAGGGAGAACGGGGGATTATCAAGGAATTGCTTTGTACGGGGTTAACCCGCAGACGTTTTATGGACATGGGTTTGGTGAACGGAACCGAAGTAGAAGTTATTATGAAAAGCTTAAGTGGCGACCCGGTAGCATACAGGGTAAAAGGGACCCAACTTGCCATCCGTAATGAAGACGCGCATAATATTATAATAGAACGGATAGAAAATAACGGGAGAATAAATTAATGGATGAATGCGGTTGTTCAACTAAATCATGTTCTTTGCATGATACCCTGAAGAAACACGGTATCGATCTTCAGAATTTTGATTTTAGTGTTGCGCTTGCCGGTAATCCGAATACCGGCAAAAGCACGGTTTTTAATGCATTGACCGGACTCAGGCAGCATACCGGCAACTGGCCCGGAAAGACGGTTTCACGGGCTGAAGGGATGTTTGAATTCGGAAAAAAGAAATATAAACTGATCGATCTGCCCGGTACCTATTCACTTTTGTCGGCATCCCAGGAAGAGGAAATTGCACGCAATTTCCTCGTATTCGGGCGACCCGATGTAACCGTTGTTGTTGTCGACGCAACAAACCTTGAGAGAAATTTGAATTTTGTACTTCAGATTCTTGAAATAACCGGTGACGTTGTTATTTGCCTGAATTTAATGGATGAGGCAAAACGGAAGGGGATCGAGATTGACGATGCCAGGCTTGAGCAAAAGTTGGGTGTACCCGTTATTGCAACCTCCGCAAGATATAAAAAGGGTCTGGGTAAATTGGTACAAACTATTTCCGGTATCGCTCATAAAGAAATTAATACCGACCCGCACAAAATGAACAACATACCACAGATACAGGAAGCGATTTCCGAACTTGTACCACATTTGGAGCAGGCATTCCCCGGCATACTAAATTCCCGGTGGATCGCGATGCGCCTGATAGATGGCGACAAGACGGTTTTGGATTCTGCAGCAGGAAGTCTTTACGCTAACAGCCTCGATACAGGCTCAAAAGTTGTGAAAATTGAAGAACCGGTAACAGAGTAATATTCTCATAAAATGAATATTGAAGAAACAAAAAATACTATAGATTATAAGACTTTAGAACTTATAGACAAAGCAAATGAGATCAATGAAAAGTTGGGGGAGACTGCCCACGACAACATTGTTGTAGCGCTCAATGCCGAAGCCACCGCAATTGCCCGGGAAACAGTCCGTTTCACAAAAACTGACACTCACCGGTTCGATGAAAAGATCGACCGGATACTGACCCACAAATTCTGGGCTTTTCCAATAATGTTCATTTTGCTCACCATCGTTTTCTGGGTGACCATCC
>JADFON010000363.1 GCA_022562855.1 Candidatus Zhuqueibacterota bacterium
ATGATACGAGTGTTCGCTGCTGCCCCTTCTGACAGGGGCTCTAGCCATCAGTCGAACAGCACATCCATCAAGTCGAGTCATCAAACCAATGTGTTTTCTCGGGATGGTATCAATCGATGATTACATGAGACTCCTATGGTTCTCGAATGATATTCCTCTGGTTCTCATGTGGGAATGAAGAGCTTCAAAGGCGATTCATGTCCAAAACAACGCAAATATCGGCCAATAATGGCAAATACCATGGACTTACAGACGTTTTGTAGACGACACGAGATCGCGCACTCGACGGTGTACCGAGCGGTCCGCAAGATTATTTCAGAGCACGAACATGATCTCGATGCAGGGGACTCATTGTCGCGCGAACATGATCTGGATTTTGAAGAGTATGGATTCAGTGTAACCAGAAATGTCGGCGAAAGAAGGCTTGCCTATGAAGTCTACGACGCGAAATTACTGGAACGAAAAATCATGCGGGTACGAGGTACTTCTTCGCTTCCTGTTGAGCAAATACGTGTCCTTAAAGAAGCCGCTTCATTCGCATATTCGCTAGCGTACAGCACTAATACAAACTGGTTTGCGCGAGACCGAAACGGAAGCCCTTATCGCCCGAACGATGAGCACTGGAATACCGTCAAACATGCGATTGAGATGGCAAATTTGCTCGATTCTGAAGATGGCGAAACAGAGTAGATTCGAACGAAGTGGACGGATGTCGCTATTTCCTCACGTATTAGCTCAGAAATGGTTGACAACCGGTATCCTTTTTCCCGGAATCCGTCGATTATCGAAGGGAGAACTTCGTAAAGAAACTCCTCTTTCCGGTCTGTTCCAAGATGCATTAAAATTACCGCACCGTTTGCGCCGTTCGGGTCGTTTTCACCAAAATCTAACAGGTAGTTCTTAATTTCTTCCGCAGTTTTATACAAATGCGATTCTTTGTCGGTCACCCAATCGTGTGAATCCATACTTTTTAATTCGACAGGATCGAAAGTCCAAGAAACATGCCGGTATCCTGCATATGCCGCCCACAAACGCAATTCCTCATTCTGCTCTCCAAACGGCGCCCGCCAGAAATGTATCATGCCGCTGCCGGTCACTTCACGAAACAGCGAATTTGTGTCAATTAATTCCTTTTGAAACTTCTCAAAAGTCACCTCCGGCAGCGTATTCTGAGTCGAATCCAGCGTATACGTTGTAAGATTCATATGGGAATAAGTGTGATTGCCGACCTCATGACCATCCGCAACGATTCTTCTTACCGTTTCCGGATATCTTTCTATAAACAATCCGGATAAAAACATTGTCGCTCTTACACGCTTTTCTTTCAAGACATCGAGGATTTTGCCGGCTCCGTTGTCGGTCGATCCACCATCAAAGGTAAGCGCCACCAGGGGAACCGATTGTCGTCCCCGGAGAAGGTCTTTCGTAATCGATTTCTCTTTCGGAAAATAGTACATGACAACAAAATCTTCAACATTTATTAACGAATTATCCGGCGCTATTGCTTTAATTGAAATATCGTTGTTTCCCGGTTGGAGGCTGACATGTTCAAATTCGAATACTCCTTTGCTTGCCTTTTTTGCAGTTTGAAGATCGCCGTTTACAAGAAGGGTAAGCAAGTATTTCTCCCCTGCCCTGCCATAAATGGAGATATTCCCGGTAAAAGTCACCTTGTTCGTTACCGAGTCGACAGCAGGAAAAGCGCCGGTCGAATCCAAAGACATTTTTTCCGATTGTTCTTGTTGATAGCGTTCAAGTGATAAAATGGCGGTCTCAATACGCTCAATTCGTCCGTCAATTTTAGAAACACGATCAATTAGATAAAAGAACAATGCAAAATTGATTAAAATGATTGCTATTATGGCTATTCTACCCGGTGTGAGCAATGTTGTGAAAGATTTTTTACCGGGTTTGCTATGAACAGACCCAGTGGCGATAGATGGAGAGAAGTGCCGTTTTATAACCGGAAAGGAATTCTTCAGCAGATGAATTATTTTACATTTCAAGCTGCAAAAATAGTGGTGGTATGCAAGGGATACACACTGCGAGCAGATATATTCTTTGCACCCGTAGCATCTCTTATGCGCAAGATGTTCAGGATGAAATTTGCACGGCTGAGGCATGAGAAATCTTCACCAACTTAAATGATCTAAAACATTGTCATTTCGTGCTTAGCCTGCTCCGATTTTTCGAGACACGGAATCCAAAATTGTTGTTTTCGGGTCAAAATAATAGATTCCCACATTCGCCCCATAGGGGCAGGCTGGGAATGACATTATGATCGACTGCAATTAAAATACTTAATTTCAGAACTCTAAAAAATGAAAATTAGAGATTTTAATTGAAACAACAAACATTCCCAATATAATTATGAAAGCACAATTACTCAATCAAAAATATTTGTCTATTTTGTACTCCTGAAGCGATACAACGGGATATGTTAAGCGATAATAGATAAAAGAGATAGTATAAGAATTGCGATAGACAATGCAGGCTGGTTGCAGGAAAAATGGTCAATTTGGATATACTAATCCCAATTGCCGGATATTTAAGTCGCTATGTAAAAAGGGAGAATAAAAAATGTGCTGGCGCCAGCAACAGGTTGAGCATGTATTCCCTCCCTGGAATATGCTCCGTGTTATTGTCAATTCACTTCATTAATCGGCAATATTCGTCGATTCTTTAGAAAAAATTTACCGTATCGCCCGGATAAACGGGAAACATCTTTATGATAAAATGATTCAGAACCTACAAAAAAAATATTTTGACACTGAAGGACGCAGATCGGTTATGATTTACACTGATAACAGAATAATTATTCTTATATCTGCGTCCATCATAATAAATCAGTGAAAATCTGTGTCAGGTTTTTTTATTTTTGTAGAAAATATTCGTCCCGTCCCGCTGTGTGAAC
>JADFON010000364.1 GCA_022562855.1 Candidatus Zhuqueibacterota bacterium
AGTAGAAGCAAAAAAAGGAGTTCCTGCAGAAACTAGATTAGCTACACAAACAGGTGAAACAGTATTCTTGAGACCTCGTCCAGGTGCATCTAGAATGTACCCAGAAACAGATATCCCACCAATTTTAATCACAAAGGATGAACTTGAAAATGCAGAAAAAAATATTCCAAAATCATGGAATGAATCACTTTTAGAGTTACAAAAGAAACATGATTTGAATTCTCAGCTTTCAGAACAAATTTTTGATTCACGTTATGCTGAATTATTTGAAAAAATAGTGGAAAGAACTAAAGTCAATCCCACATTTGTTGCATCAATTCTATGTTCTTCAATTACTAAATTAGAGAGAAGTGGTCTAGATTCTAAATTATTAAAGAACGAAGAGATTATCAAGTCATTTCAATTATTAGATGCAGAAAAAATTGCCAAAGAATCAATTGAGATGATTTTTGAAAATATCATGGATGCAAAGTCACAAACTATCGAAGAAGCAATAAAAAATGTTTCAATTGAGACTGTAAATGAATCTGATTTGGAAAAAATTATAGAAGAAAAAAATTGATTAATTTTAGAAATTATATCGCAGAACAGGAAATGGGAGATAGAAAGGAAGAAGAAATTATATCAACCGGTCAGCGGAAAAAACTTTTCCAGCTCAAAAAAGATAGCAATATATTGACAAAAAAAATTAACAGGTATTCCCAGGATTCCGGTTCTATCGAATTGTTTGAACTCATTGAGCAAAAATCAAAAATAGATTCTTTTATGAACCGGGCTCAGGAAGAGTTGACGGAGGCAAAAAAGATGTTTTTTGAACATCGTAAACTGTCAGCAATGATAAAGCGGCGGAATATGCAGCGGCTTGAAGGATTAAAGGATTAGCTATTCCAAATACTCTCCGTTTATATCAACTTCCGCAATAACAATAACCCTTTCGATAGAAGTCGAATCATCAATAAAATACGCTGTAATATCTAAAGGCGGGTCTGAAATCGTCAATTTATCCCGCGAATCATAACATAAGTTCGCTGCTTTCATTTCGGTTTCTGAAATTGTCCGGGGAAAATTTATATCCGGAGATCCAAATCGGCTTGTCACTTCTTTATTGTCTAATATAGAAACAATAACAGGAAGAAAAAATGGGATTCGGCGGGCGATCACTTCATAACTGATTGACGGAAAGATTCGTTTTAGTTCAAAAAGATTGTTTTCATGAACAGCCTCACCGAAAGTGTCCTCAGGCAAAAAGTACTCCGAAGCCATTTGGTTTGCCAGGTAGTGCTTATCGTCGGTTGAGATGTCGTTACGTTCGTAGATCTGAATTTCGAAGTATTCATGCGCAATAGTAAAATTTCTGCGTTCATCGGAATCGTCTTGATTGACAATTATATACCATTGATCTTCTTTCTGGAAAACACTTCCCCTGAGACCGGGGCTCAAATTCTGATAGAGAATATTGATCCCGTCCAGCTTTACTTTTTCTTCAATTTTCGTCATCGACAATTAGTCCAGCGCAGTCAATATTACGATAAATAAAAAGCAGATCGATATAATCCTGTTTTGTAGGCGTTTGGTTAGGGCGAAAACGTATTGAGCGCATCCAGTTTGTTTCTCTTTCCGAGATACTCATCAACTTCATAGTCTTTCCATCCGCTAACAGTTTGCGAAGTCCGGCAGTAATTTCAATCTCGGTTTCATATCTCTGTTCATACAAATACGCAGGATGACATTGAAGAGCTTTCGAGATCCGCTCCAGTGTATTTGTGCGAATATCCCTGTTACCCGCCTCGATATCGCTTAGATTTGAGGCTTGCATGCCCGACCGTGTCGCAACCTCATCGAGCGTCATATTCAGCTCTTTCCGCCTTTCACGGATTAATGCACCGATATTCATTTTATTCATAATTTAAGTCATATTTTACTTGTTATGGTAAAATATAAGTAAATAATTACTATATGTCAAGAAAATAGCGAATTATTGTACATTAACCTTGACATTATTGTTAAATATTACTATATTAGGTAATTATTAGCAAAAATAATATTTAATTTAATAATTAACTTGAAAATTTGGGGTGGTCTTAGTGGCGAAATTTACTCTTACGAAAGGGAAATTGAGCGTATTGACAAACGAACAATTGGAAAATGTAGCTGAAATTGTAGCCCATGATAGTACATTAACCGATTTTTGGCGAAAACTTGTGGCGGGCTATGTCAAGGGCGAAGAACTGCATCTTGAAAACATGCAGCAGTCTGTTGACGATTGTGTAAGCGGTGTGGCAAAGGACATCGAAGATAACGGATATTACCGAATATGGGAAAAAAGGTTGAAAAGACTGCTCAGAGTAAAGAGGAAACAAGGGAGGTTAGCGGGTGAGGGTCGAGGTGCGGGGGCGGTCCAGAAATTTGTTAGCTGCAGGGGAGGAAAGAGATATCTAATAAAGATGTATAAGGATTTTCGTTCAGCTAATGCAGTAGCGGATCACATCTACCGCCGTTATGGATTTTACTGCTGCGGGAATTCTATCCGGAACTTACTAAGGTATTACCGAATCCCGCGAAATCCTTCCGGTGGCGACCGTCGTTCATCGGCACATGTACGATTCAGGAAGAATAGAAGCAATCCGCGAAAATAGCCTTCCGGTTTTTTATTTTTGTAACTTATTAACTATTTGTTAATTCGTCATCGTATACTTCGCAAACCCATTTATGAATATAGAAGAGGAAAATCAGGTGAAATATGTTACTTAATTCGGGAATGATGATTTACGTAGTTAGATAAGGAAAGGGAACTTATTATTCTGTCTTACATTCAGCATAAACGTTAATTTGGTGGATAATAGAATGTAACGGAATACAATCCGTTGTTTATTGAAACATTATTTATATATTACAAGTAAGT
>JADFON010000365.1 GCA_022562855.1 Candidatus Zhuqueibacterota bacterium
GCAGTCGCCAGGCTTGTATCGCGTAACATCCCCGAAAACAACGGGCTTTTTTTAGCAAGTAGTATGCCGGTTAGAGATATGGACATGTATGCGGTAAGTGATGCTAAAAACATATTTGTTGGTTCAAATAGGGGAGCGAGCGGTATTGATGGGACAATCGCTTCTGCAACAGGTTTTGCAGCAGGTATCGACAGACCGACAACCCTCGTTATAGGTGACATAGCATTTATACACGACATGAATTCACTTACTCTTTTAAAATCTGCAAATCAGCCGGTTATCGTGATAGTTATTAACAATAATGGAGGAGGAATTTTTTCCTTTTTACCGGTTGCTGAGTTTAAGGATATATTTGAAACTTATTTTGGAACGCCTCATGATTATTCATTCGAGAATATAGCAAAACAGTTTAACATTTCTTATCATAAGCCTAAAGACGCCGGGCAGTTCGTGAGTGCGTACAAAACGGCTGTAAAATCAAAAACATCTGCCATTATTGAAATAAAGACTGACAGAAAAGAAAACGTAAAACTGCACAAAACCTTACAGAACAAAATCATATCTGTTTTAGCAGTGTAATTAATTTCCCGCTTTCAAAAACTAATTAGAAACATTGATGACAACATCTATTTGTTCCTTGAATTATCAATTTGAAGAAAACGAGGATAACAAATTAAGACCTGTTTTGGTTTTTCTGCATGGCTTCCTGGGTTCGCTCAGTGACTGGGATTACCATATATCACATTTGAGAGACAGATTCAGGTGTATTGCGATTGACCTTCCGGGTCATGGAAAATCCATCAATTTGGGAAGTGAAGAATGTTATAATTTCAAGAAAGTATCCGCGTCGATTATTGACATTCTGGATAGAAATCGAATAGACAAGTGTATTTTAACGGGATACTCAATGGGCGGAAGACTTGCTTTGTTCATGGCAGTGGAATATCCTGACCGGTATACTGGATTGGTCATAGAGTCGGCTTCCCCGGGTCTGAAAACAGAAAACGAACGAAAAAAGAGATACCGGGATGATCTTAAAATAGCCGAAGAATTGAATTTCTCCACGCTTGATTCGTTCTTGCAAAGATGGTATGACCAACCAATTTTTTTATCTGTGAAGAATCATCCGGACTTTGCCGGTTTGATGAAAACCAGAATGAGGAATATTCCATCAGAATTAGCTCGATCATTAAGAAACATGAGTATTGGCTGTCAACCTGAATTATGGAGTAAATGGGAATCTATCAGAATTCCATCATTATTGATAGCAGGAGAAAACGACAGCAAATTTGTTGCTATTCTTTCGGAAATGGAGGATAGATCTAAGTTTTCAAGGATAAATATTGTGGCGGATTGCGGACATAATATTCATTTTGAGAATAAAAATACATATATTAAGGTGTTAAGGAAATTTTTAGAATCTTTAGAGGAGGTGTAATTCATGAGTTCTATTAATTGGGTGGAGTCCGGTAAATATGAAGACATCAAATATCACAAATTTGAAGGAATCGCCAAGATAACGATAAACAGACCTGAAGTTCGAAATGCATTTCGACCGCTTACGGTTTTTGAAATGTCGAATGCTTTGACTGACGCGCACGAGGATCCGGGAATCGGCGTGATAATTCTAACAGGAGAAGGTGAAAAAGCGTTCTGTTCCGGGGGAGACCAAAAAATACGGGGTGACTCTGGATATAAAGACGAAAAGGGTATCCACCGCTTAAATGTGCTGGAATTCCAAAGACAGCTCAGGACGTGCCCAAAACCGATCATTGCAATGGTAGCAGGATATGCTATCGGTGGCGGTCATGTTCTTCATCTTATATGCGATCTGACAATTGCCGCGGAAAACGCTGTATTTGGACAAACGGGACCAAAAGTAGGTTCATTCGATGGGGGCTTTGGATCAAGCTATCTTTCAAGGGTTGTCGGTCAGAAAAAAGCGCGGGAAATCTGGTTTTTGTGCAGGCAGTATTCTGCACAAGATGCCCTGGAAATGGGTCTGGTGAATACGGTTGTACCTCTTAATCGGCTTGAAGATGAAACGGTTTCATGGTGTAAAGATATTTTGAAGAATTCACCTATGGCTATCAGATGTCTTAAAGCGGCGCTCAATGCGGATTGTGACGGTCAGGTCGGACTGCAGGAGCTTGCAGGCTGTGCAACAATGTTGTTTTATATGACAGAAGAGGGACAAGAGGGGCGAAATGCCTTTCTTGAAAAAAGAAACCCGGATTTCTCGAAGTTTGTAAAAAATCCATAGCAAATGAAGCAATTAAAGAAACCGCACCAACTTAAAACATACCGTATATTGCCAATCGTATCGGTTTCTAAAGTATGTCTACTAAATTAAATATCTGGATTACTGCAAGCCGCCCAAAAACTCTATGGGCGGCAATCGCACCGGTATTGATTGGAACCTCTATGGCAGCCGGTGACGGTATGATACACCTGCCCTCAGCTTTAGCCGCTTTAACTGCCGCTGTTCTGATTCAGATTGGCGCTAACTTCGCAAATGACTATTATGATTTTCAAAAGGGTGCGGACAATGAACAGAGAATAGGTCCGTTAAGAGCCACGCAAGCAGGAATAGTAACGCCTGGTGCAATGAAACGTGCCTTTATTCTTGTTTTTTTGTTAGCATTTATAATGGGGATATACCTCATCTGGCGAGGAGGATTGCCGATTTTTGTTATTGGCGTGGTCTCAATTTTATTTGGAATACTTTATACCGGGGGACCGTTTCCACTGGGATACTTAGGTCTTGGCGACATAGCCGTTCTTTTATTCTTTGGTCCGGTTGCAGTAGGGGGGACGTATTATGTTCAAGCGCTGAATATAAACGGTTTGGTGATTATCGCCGGTTTCGCCCCTGGTCTTATATCGGGAGCGATTCTCA
>JADFON010000366.1 GCA_022562855.1 Candidatus Zhuqueibacterota bacterium
ATTATAGGCAAAATTTATCCGGGGAAGAAAGGCGCTTTTTGCCAATTTTTCCGATGTTCGTGACAATTCCGTTTGGAGTATGGAAATAGTTCTCCCTGCATTATTGTTTACTGCCTCACGGTAATATCTGTCAACTTGTTTGTCGAGATTACCGTTAACCATGACGATATATTTTCTTATGGTTTCAAGCATATCGGGTTCCGAAATCCCCACGACTTCGAAATCGTCTTCCAGTTCTATACCCATGATATTTGCCAGGGATATTTTTGAAATTGCCTCCGTGTTTTCGGTTTCGATCAGGCTGCTTTCGTCGGTCGCAACCTGGGCTTCCCAGCGTAAAATATCCGATTTTGGTCTGAGACCGAGCTTGTTTTTTGCCTTTATGTTTTTCAAATTGCTTTCAGCCAATTCAAGGGATTTTCGCCTTACGTGGGCAAATTCCCTGTTCTTAACGTATACAACAAACGTCCTCACAACTTGAAGTGAAAGCTCAGCCTCCGCATCTTTCAATGTCAATTCTTCCGTATCCCTCAATGTCTTCGCGCTTTCAAGATTTGCGGTCAACCTGCCCCCGTTGTAAACGGGAACCGTAACCGTTAGACCGGTTTGGTACGTGTCTTTGAAAAGAAGCGGGGGGATGTTGACGTCTTCAAAACCGGGAAGAGATTTCAGTCCCTCTATCGCAAAGTTTGCGTTACGCACGGAGACATTGTCAACCCTTGTCAGGCGCTGCGAGAGCGAGAACCTGGGGAGGAATTCCGAGTAGGCTCTTTTGACATTCCAATTGGAGGCTTCCACGCCGTGTCTCACAGCTTCGAGAGACCTGTTGTGTTCCAGGGCAAGCGAAACAACCTGCACGAGATCATAGCTTTTTACCTGTCTCTGTCCTGCTGCTGCCGGCGGCAGGGCAGCAGTTATCCCGAATAGAAATAAGATAAACGCTGAAAATTCAAAACATTTTTTTGTAAGTATGCGGGTAAATCTATCCATTTTATACCCCAAATTTTTTAAGTGTGAACACTACTTTTCACACGATAATGATCAATTATTTTCTCTATCTTTGTTGTCTCCAATTGCATGATATCCAATCCGTTTTCCATAAGCGTAAGCCACTGGTATGGGATTCTGTCTTTGATTTGTTCCCGTTTCTCCGATAAGTTGCGGCGGCTATTTTCAAGATACGTACGCCGATTTTCCAATGCCTGTAAAAGAGTATTGTTGCCGGCGTTTTCCAAAAATGCGAAAGCAAGCCAGAAGGGCAGCTCGTGCGGTTTTGTAGATTGCAGTCCTTTAAGCACTAATTTTACCAGACACTCTTTCCCCGAATCTGATATAGAATAAACATTTCTTTCGGGTGTTTTGCCTATTTTTTCTTTGTTTTCAATTACAGAATTGTTTTTGGAAAGCCTGCTTAACGTTTTGTATATTGATGGAAGACCGATATTCGCCCACATATCCATCCACCGGTCTTTGATGGTTTGCTTTATTTCGTAGCCGTGCATCGGTCTCTCTGAAAGCAGACCGAGAATCGCTAATTCTGTTTTTGACATTGTATCCCCGGTTATTATTATAAAATATAATATAACAGGTTATACTAATATATCATATAATAAGTTGCAAATTTTTAGATTTCTTAAAAAAATGTTGATTCTCTACTCATTTTTCGATATTATTTTGTTGACGCGTTGAATACAAATATTGATTTCGATATACTTATGGAAAACTCTATTAACAAAAACTTCCGGCATTTGATCGACCCGTTTTGGTTTGAGGGAGGTGACATCGCGTGTCTCCTGCTTCACGGTTATACCGGGTCTCCGTCTGAAATGAAACCGCTTGGCGAGTTCCTGTCGAAAAACGGAATAGCCGCGTCCGGTCCGCTTTTACCCGGACACGGAACAACGGTGCAAGACCTTGACACGTGTGACTGGATGGACTGGCATAACTTCGTTGAAGCGGAATGGAAACGATTGAAAAGCGACTACAAAAAAGTTTTCGTAATCGGTCTGTCTATGGGAGGCGCCCTTGCGCTCCATCTTTCCGCCCACAACAATGTCGATGGGGTTGTAACTCTTGCCTCCGGCGTAAAGTTGGCGGACTGGCGGCTTCCCATGATGCCGGTAGTGAGACACTTTATAAAAAAAGTGAAAAAAACACGAAATTCATATGCGCGCGGTCCTGACAGAATTCGATTTGCTTACGAATATAACCCGATGAGGGCGACTCAGCAGATTATAAATTTTTACCGCCACCTGTCCGAAACACTGTCCGATGTTACAGCGCCCCTTTTGATAATTCATTCTAAAGACGATATCATTCTCCGGTTTGAAAATACGGAAATTCTTACGTCAAACGTAAGTTCATCGATAAAAAAAGTGGTTGCTCTTGAGAAGGCAAAGCATATCATAACCTTGAGTGATGAGCAAGACACGATTCACAATGAGGTGCTGGAGTTTGTAAATACACATTAAGCAGGAGAACAGAAGATGAAAAAAATATTGACGATTATGTTTGTATTATTTTTCGTTTCGGTCTCGTTTGGTCAGGATACGGAATTAGTTTTAATCAAGAGTTTTCCCAACTATGACGATGAAAGCAGCGGGGACTATCTGCGCATTCCCTCCGAAATTATATACCACAATAATTTATACATCATAGCCGACGGTTTTGATGCAAATGTTAAAGTGTTTTCGGAAGATGGAAAATTTGTAAGACAGATTGGCAAAAAGGGGAAGGGACCGGGTGAGTTGTCTAATGTATTTCATATAACTTTGGACAAAGAAAGCGGAACTCTTTATTGCAACGACCGCAGCAATAAACGAATTTCGGTTTTTTCCCTGGAGGGTAATTATTTGTCATCTTTCAGGTTGCTGAGATCGTTGGCTGCATTAGAATATT
>JADFON010000015.1 GCA_022562855.1 Candidatus Zhuqueibacterota bacterium
GGTCAATTCTACGTCAAGTTTAGCTGCAATCCGGGGAGCAAGGTCTTTTCCCATTGCCGAGGCGGTAATGATCAGGTATCCGGGGGCGTGTTTTTTTACAAATTCACCTACGGCAGCGGAGTAACCTTCGCACGTATAATGGTTTAAGATTTCGTTATCAACCGTGTATATCTCAGGAATTCCGAACTCGCCGAATTCGCTTAACCCGGAACCAAAACCACTCCCAACAGCTATGCCAACCGGAGATCCCCCGATTTCCGAGGCAATATTTCTTGCCACGGTTGCAGCCTCAAATGAACCGTTTCTTATTTTTCCTTCTCTGATTTCAATAAAAAACGCAACATTTTTACTCATAACCCCCGCTCCTAACGCTCATTGGTAATGTCAGAATGGTAGATTGAGTTATTCCTTCATTAGTATCCGGTTAAATAACTTTTGCCTCTTCACGGAGTAACCTCACTAATTCCGGTACCGACTTCGCTCCATCGACAAGTATTTTCCCCGCATTACGCTTGGGTGGATAACTAATGCCCGATATGGTAATCCCGCATTGGGTTTCCAGAGCCTTTACCTCTTCAAACGGTTTTTTCTTAGCCATCATGATACCCTTCAGCGAAGCATATCTCGGTTCATTCAGCCCTTTTTGTGCGGTAATAACGGCTGGTATGGAAAACTCTATCAGTTCTTTTCCACCCTCGATATCTCTTTCAGCTGTCCCACTCCGGTTACTTGGGGTTATTTCCAGCTTTGATACTACCGATATAGACGGAAGATCCAGAAGTTCTCCGAGCATGGGACCTATCTGCATGTTGTCGTCATCAACTGCTTGTTTTCCAAGAAGAACCAAGTCCGGATTAATGGATTTAATTTTTTCCGCGAGAATTTTAGCCACGGAGAGACCCATGAGAAAGGAATCTTCTTTTATGTGGATCCCGGAATCAGCCCCCATTGCAAGGGCGCTTCTGATAGCTGTACCTGCACGGTCAGGACCAAGACAGAGGATAATTACTTCACCCCCGGACTGTTCCTTTATTGTAAGCGCTTCCTCGACAGCAACTTCATCGTATGGATTCAGCACATAGTTTACATTTGTATCGTCAATCCAGACACCGTTCTGTTTTAATTCTATTTTCGTTTCCGTATCCGGGACCTGTTTGACGCAAACAACGATCTTCACGATGTTCTCCGTAATAATATTATATGTATCCAGGCAATTTATTTACATCTGTTTTGGTAATTCAATATACTATTTTCCTGAATTTAAATCAACTGTAACTTAGCCGGAAAAAAATACCGCACGTGCCCTGTAATCCCCTTGATTCACAACGCAATCCCGATTGCATTTTGACAATAATTTATATATATTACAGGGTTATAATTTTCTGCAAATCTTGAAAATAAGTAATCGTTATCATCGGTCTCAAGTAAAAACAGAAAGATAACTATGGCATCAAGATTAAATGGGATCATCGTTTTATTGGTTGTGATATTATTGACTGCAGGGAAAGTTTCAGCAAGCGGTTTTGCCATATTTGCACAGGGTGCAAGAGCGCTCGCCCTTGCCGGCGCTTTTGTGGCAGGTGCAAGTGACCCATCAGCAATATTTTACAATCCCGCAGGAATATCGAATCTCACAGGTACGCGTATCCAGATCGGAAGTGCACTTTTGATTAACCGGTCCTTTTTGGACCAGAATGCAATCGTTTTCCAGCCGCCTTCGGTATCCGAAATGGAGAATGCATATATCTTTTCTCCCTCGGTGTTTTTGACTTCAAGACTAACGCCTCGATTAACCGCAGGTATAGGAATATACCGTCCGTTTGGTTATAGTGCGGAATGGAACTGGAATGCAAATAACCCCACTGCATCCAGAGTTGCACAGGAAACAAATTTGCGTACATTAAGCGTAAACCCTGTCGTTTCGTACCAGGTCTCCGACATAATGAGCCTTGCAGCCGGTTTTCGGTTTGTTTCCGGGAGTTTTGAATTTATCAGGGATGATAATACATTAATTAATACAGATATCAGCGGAACCGGTTCTGGGTTTAATGCAGGTGTGCAATTCAGCCCGGTCGATAATATAACATTGGGTTTTACGTATAAAAGCGAAGTGTCTCTTAGTCTTGACGGTAATACGTCCGAAGTACCCGGCAGCCCGGGTTCGGGTTTACGGCAACCCAGTCCGGTAAATACAGAACTGAAACTTCCGCAATCATTTGCCGTGGGCATAAACTGGATTACAGAAACGCAAGTCGTTTTGGAGTTTAACGCAATATGGTTTGGCTGGTCATCAATTGACAGATTGGATTTGAGTCCGGCTTCGTCCTCATATACCAATAACATAATCGACTTCCAATTTGAAGATAAAATCCAATACAGGATAGGATTTGAATATAATGCAGCAAATATATTAACCTTCAGGACAGGCGTATTAATATCTTCATCTCCTGTAAAAGATTCAGCCGTGCATCCTGCTTTTCCCGATACAGATACAGAAGCCGCATCGTTAGGTGTCGGATGGACGAACAGTGATGGAAATTTGACAATAGACTTCGCTTACATGCATGTATTTAAGAATGAAAAGTTTGGTCCGGTAACAAACGGACCCGATATATTCTTCGGAGGTAGGTACGAAAATAATTCGGATAGGGTTTTGTTAAGTATTAATTATATCATTTTCTAACGGTTAATTTTAGTTTCAACTTTACATTATAAATTTGTATGTAGCCGGTTTGATTTTACTTTTGGATACAACAATATGTGCGGAATAATCGGATATGTCGGCAAGAAGGACGCCTCGTCGGTTCTCCTGCAGGGATTGAACAGGATGGAGTACCGGGGATATGATTCGGCAGGAGTAGCCGTTTTATGCCGTAAGTCATCCCTGGCAGGACAAGACGAAAACTCCATATTTATCCATAAACGCGCAGGTAAAATCGAGAAGTTGGAAAATTCGCTTCCGAAAATAAATAACGCTAATGGAATAGGAATCGGGCATACCAGATGGGCAACGCATGGTGAACCTTCCAAGATTAACGCTCATCCGTTTAATGGCTGTAAGAATGAATTTGCAATAGCCCACAACGGAATTATCGAGAATTATACGACAATACGCACTAACTTGGTCGAACAGGGTCATGTCTTTGAATCCGAAACCGATTCGGAAGTGATTATTCACCTCATTGAGTCCTATTATAACACAAATCACGATTTTTTCAACGCTGTAAGACTTGCTTTAAAAGACCTATGGGGAACCTATGGAATCGTTGTCCTTTCCAGAGACCATCCGGATACAATCATTGCCGCCAAGAACGGCAGTCCTATGATTGTTGGTCTTGGAGAGAATGAAAATTTTGTTGCATCGGATGTGGCGGCATTTTTAAAATATACCCGCAACATCCTGCCGATGGAAGACGGAGAAATAGCGATAGTTTCTGCAGACGAAGTACAGGTAAAAACGCTTGAAAATTCGGTCGTGAACCGCAAACTTGAAAAGGTAGGATTTGATCTCTCGACGATTGAAAAAGGCGGTTATCCACATTACATGTTGAAAGAAATCAACGAACAGCCGGATACGATAAACGACACTCTGCGTGGAAGGATATTATTACAGAAAGGAAACGTCAAACTTGGAGGACTTGAACAATTTGACAAACGTTTGAAGAATGCAAAACGTATTATCCTGACCGGTTGCGGTACTTCATGGCATGCGGCTCTTGTAGGGGAATACCTGATAGAGGAATTTGCGCGTATTCCCGTTGAAGTGGAATATGCGTCCGAATTCCGTTACAGGCAACCCATTCTTGAAGAGAATGACGTATTAATTGCGCTAAGCCAGTCGGGCGAAACAGCCGATACGGTTGCAGCGATAAAAGAGGCGAAAAGACAAAATATCCTCGTACTTGGTATTTGTAATGTGGTTGGCAGTTCAATTGCCCGCGCAACGGATATGGGAATATTTATTCATGCCGGACCTGAAATAGGGGTGGCGTCGACAAAATCATTCACATCCCAGGTCGCGGCATTGAGTCTTCTCGCGGTTTATCTTGGCAGGGAAAAAAACCTGACGCAGCTTGAAGGGCGCAAAATATTGCAGGGGCTTCTCGATCTTCCCGGAAAAATACGCTCCATTCTTGATGAATCCGGGAATGTAAAAGAATTAGCCGCGATATACGCAAGCCACCAAAACTTCTTGTACCTGGGAAGAGGCTACAATTTCCCTGTGGCTCTTGAAGGAGCTCTCAAATTAAAAGAAATATCATATATCCATGCGGAAGGATACCCTGCCGCTGAAATGAAACACGGTCCGATTGCGCTTATCGATGAATCGATGCCGGTTGTGTTCATAGCTTTAAAAGACGACCCGACCTATCCAAAAATTCTCAGCAATATCGAAGAAGTAAAGGCGCGAAAGGGTAAAGTTATCGCAATAGCAACTCAGGGTGACGAGGAAATCAGCAAGAAAGCCGACCATGTTATCTATATTCCTGAAACCTTGAAATGTCTCTCACCGATATTGTCGGTCATTCCACTCCAATTGTTGTCATATTATATAGCCGTTCAGAGAGGATGCGACGTAGACCAGCCGCGTAATCTTGCAAAGAGTGTTACCGTGGAATAGGTTGACGTGAATATATATCCCTTATCGAGTGTATCATACAAGTGATTCAATAATTCCTTGAAAAATAAATTGTTTTGTTGATTAATTTTTTGTTATCCGAATAGAATTCAGGAGGAAGATATGTCGAAAACTAAGCTTGTTGTTTTTTGTTTGATTACTGCTGTATTGGCAGGAACTGCGTTACCGGTTTTTGCGCAGTTGAGCGGTGCGGGTTCTATATCTGCTGCAGATCTGAAGAGACATTTAAGTTTCTTGGCGTCAGATGAAATGAAAGGACGCAATACTCCCTCTCCCGAATTGAAAATCGCAGCACGTTATCTGGCTTCACGCGCAGAGAGCTACGGCTTTAAACCGCTTATGCCGGACGGATCGTTTTTCCAGCGTATTGATCTCTTGAGGATGAGTGCCTCTATATCAGAAACAAGAATGATGGTTACCTCATCATCGGGTACGAAGTCTTATAGTTTTCCTGCGGATTTCAGCGCAACTCCCGGTTCAAACGGATCGTTTTCAGGTGAAGTAGTTTTTGTGGGATTTGGACTTTCCGCTCCCGATTTTGATTGGGACGACTACAAGGATGTGGATGTGACCGGAAAAGTAGTAGTGATGCTTGATGCACGGCTTCCGGATGATCATCCGCTCAACGAACGCCAATATCGTAGAATCGTTTCTTCACGGTCAAGAGGGAATAATCCTTTAAGAAACGGGGCTGCGGCTGTCTTGATGGTCGCAAATCCACAAACAGAAGAAAGAATCAAAGCTGCAGGTGAAGGATTTCCGGTAAATTCAACAACACTCTATGGCAGTGCACCGGCAGATCAATCGACCCCCTTTACCGGAACGATCAGCCATAAAATCGCAATGAATCTTCTAAGTGTCAATGATAGTGAGTTGGTGGGAATGTTCGATAAAATCAACAAAGGCGAGCAGGTTAATGGTAAGGAGTTTCCGGGTGTTGGTGTGAATATTGAAGCGAGCACAGATATTGAGACTTTCGATTACACGCAAAATGTCGTTGCCTTATTAGAGGGAACAGACCCGGTTCTCAAAGATGAATATATCATATTCGGCGCTCATTACGATCATGTTGGAGAGAGGGGCGGACAAATTTATAACGGCGCGGACGATGACGGTTCCGGCACCGTGGCGCTCATAGAGATTGCGCAGGCAATGTCGTTGGAAAGACCAAAACGGTCTGTGGTTATAATCTGGCACACAGGTGAGGAAAAAGGTCTCCGGGGTGCACGCTATTTCACAGAGAATTCGCCGATACCTCTCGAGAATATTAGCGCGCAGATCAATATGGATATGGTCGGCAGAAACGATCCGAATACGTTATTTGTCATCGGAGCCGGGAGGATAAGCGCCGATCTCGATAGTATTGTCATCGAAAAAAACAGTATGTATGCAAATATGAATCTTGACTACAAATTCGATGCTCCCGACGACCCGAACAGCTTTTATACACGAAGCGACCATTACATGTATGCTCAATATGGAATTCCTATTGTATTCTTCTTTACTGATGTTCACGAGGACTATCATAGACCGACCGATACCGTAGACAAAATAAATTTCACAAAGATAGAGCGAATAGCCAAACTCGCGTATCATATCGGTTTTGAAGTCGCAAACAGACCCGCCATGCTGCCGCTTAATGCCGATCCAAGAATTACCAAACGTGGAATATTGTATCCACCTCCACCGAGAGGCGGAAGATAGAACTACTGCAATTACTAAGAACAGGGGTTCGGATTTCCGAATCCCTGTTTTACATTTTGCATCCAGGGGACTTTGCCCGGAAGTGATTTTCTGAAAATAACTTGCGATATGTTGAATTATTGATTACATTTGTGCAAAATATAGTAAGTTCTTTTAGAAAGGAGCGTATTAGGTATGCCTTCAGTAAAGGTGCGGGATGGTGAGCCGTTTGAACGGGCATTCAGGAGATTCATCAAAGCTTGTGAAAAATCCGGATTGATGTCCGACATAAAAAAGCATCAACATTTCGAAAAGCCAAGCGAAAAGCGAAAAAGAAAACTCAACGCCGCAAAGCGAAAAATGAGAAAAATACAATTTGAAACTGCTTAATGAAGATTATTGTATATTTCAAAAATTAATTTAATCGCGTATTCTGTACATCTGAATAACGCGATTTTTTTTTGAGAAAGTGTATAATTAAAATATAAATCTAATTCTCTTATACATTAATGAACTATCTCGACATTGCAATTGCCGCGATAATTGGTTTCTTCCTCGTCCGCGGTATTAAGAATGGGCTTGTCAATACGTTGACAGGCGTTGTGAGTTTTATATTAGCGCTCATTATTGCCACGGGGATGATGAGTACTGTTGCCGTTATACTGCAAAATTACATCAGGATGGATAAGGACATATCATATATCATAGGATATGTTATCTTATTTGTCGGAACATTGCTGTTGTTAAGATTAGCCGCTAACGTAATCCTCAAGGTCTTTACCATTACATCTATGAGATGGGTCGATAGAATCGGGGGAGGTCTGTTTGGGTTATTTATCGGGGGTATGATTGTAAGTTCGGTTCTTGTTGCCCTCTCGTTTTTCTCATTTACAGAACAAATGTTACCTGAACGTGATAAATCGCTTCTCTATCCGTATACAAAAGATTTTTTCCCAATCGTGTACAACATTGTTGTGAAATTAAAACCCGCAGCGCTATCGTTCCAGGAAATTTCGGAAGATATTCTCGAAGGTAAAACAGTTGAAGCGCTGAAAAAATCTCAGGCAGGCAGGCAGTTAATAAAATACTGGGATAAATTGAACAAAGAAAGGCGAAAGGAAGAAGGTTCTGAACAACTGGACAATTTTTCGAATTTGATTCCGGGCAGCTCAGGGAGAATGTACCTTATTTCCTCACAATCTTGCAACATCACCCTCATATACCCGACCCCCCATATCGTATAGGTGTCTACTTTTCCCGGTACTAACTTATGCCTCTACCAATAAGAGCGCCTGCGAAGACAGAGTTTTCGTTTGATGCGCTTGAATGGAGAAAAATTCTCCAGGCATTGCGCGGTTACGCTTCGAACGAAATAGGCAAAGAACTTGTCGACACTCTCGAGCCGTCGATTGATCACGCCACAATAGAAGCCTGCATCGACATCAATGCTGAATGTTTAGATGCGGTTAAAATCAGGATAAGTTTTCCCATCCAGGGCTGCTGCGAGACAAAGAAAATTGCGAAAAGTCTGAGCGTCGCCAATACCGTTCTTTCTGTGGATGAAGTTAATGGAATTCTCATAAATCTCGAAATCGCCGGGAGAATGAAAAAGTCATTCAGTGACCGTAAACAAGACTTTTCCGAATTGTTTTCCCTGACACAAAAGCTTTTTCCGCATTCGGGTATTGTTACAAGCATCCGAAAAAAGATCGATGAGACAGGAATGATTCTTGATTCCGCCTCACCTGAACTAAAAAAACTACGCAGTCAGCAGCATCGATTACAGTCGGCATTCCAAAAAGCCCTTGACCTATTGGTCAGAAAGTTCAGCAGGGATAAAGTTCTTCAGGAAGAGCATTTTACAATTAGAAACGGGAGACATGTTCTCCCGGTGAAAGCATCTCACAGCCGCCGGTTTCAGGGTATAACCCATGACGTGTCCTCGACCGGTTCAACGTTGTTTATGGAACCGTTTGAAATTGTTGAAAGAAATAACGAAATAAACAGGTTAAAAGCCCTGGAAGAAGAAGAAATTAGAAATATACTGTCGGATATTTCGATTCAGCTTGCCGGGATTGCTGAGGATATATACAATAACCAGGATATCCTTGCAGATTTGGATTTTCATTATGCCTGCGGTTGTCTTGCGTACCGGCTTGGCGCTGAAAAACCGGTTTTAACCCGGTCGAATACGTTAAAACTCTTAAACGCGCGTCACCCCATATTGCTTCTTAATGCAGAAAAACCAGCCGATATTATACCCCTATCGATTACTCTCGGAGACAAATTCCATACGCTCATTATTTCCGGTCCAAATGCCGGTGGTAAGACGGTCACATTGAAGACAATGGGGCTTCTTTGTCTCATGGTTCAGTGCGGTTTGTTGATTCCCGCTTCGCAGGATTCGCAATTTCCCGTATTTCGGCGCATTATTGCAGAAATAGGGGATCCGCAGTCGTTGGATGACAATCTAAGCACCTTCTCAGCCCGGTTACTGAATATCAAGAAAATCCTTGACGATTTGTCGAGTGATAATCTTGTGTTGTTGGATGAGCTTGGCGCCGGGACCGACCCGAAGGAAGGCATAAGTCTCGCAATTGCAATAATCAAGTATATCGGTTCAAGAAATGCTCTGCAAGTTGTTTCGACACATCATGGAGGGCTGAAAGTATTTGCAAGCGAGACAAAAGGAGTCGAAAATTGCTCTCTCGCTTTTAACAAGAAATCCTTAAAACCCACATTTGTGCTATCGGTAGGAATTCCCGGCTCAAGTTATGCCCTTGAACTGTCGCGTAAAACCGGTCTGCCCGAAGAAATTATCAAGGAAACACAATCGCAACTCGGAGAAGATCAACTCAAAGTAGAGGATTTTATACGCGAATTGGAATCCAGGATAGAATTTTATAAAAAGAAAAATACTGAAGCAGAATTGAAGAAAAAACAACTCGATTCACTCGTTGAGCAATATACCGATTTGCTGCAAGGTGTGAAAAGGGAATATCATGAAAAGTTTGAAGAATATGTACTGGAAACTGAAGACAGATTTGTGGAGTTTAACAGAAATATCGAGCGTCAAATCAAGGAAATCAGAGAAAAACAAGCAGCAGGAGACGCGGTAAAACAAATCAAAAATGAAATACATAAGGAGACAGAGAGATTAAGACAAACTCAAAAAAAGCAAAAAGTTCTATTTGATGGTTTGGAATCCGATGCAGGATTCCAGGAGATACAGGTAGGCGATCACGTTATAATGAAAGGGCATAATCAGACCGGCTTAGTAATTGCGGAAAACAAAGACAAAAAAACCATGACAGTGCAAATGGAGTCGATAAAACTGGAAACAAATAAAAACAAACTTCAGAAAGCTAAGCCGCTGTCCAAAACGTTGTTAAAGGATTCGGTTCCTGTGATATCGGTTGAACCGGAAATAGATCTTCGGGGTTTGATGTCGAACGATGCTGTTGAAAGTGTGGATACCTATATTTCCGATGCGATAGCCACCGGGTTGACGACGGTTCGTCTTATACATGGGAAGGGCAGTGGAAGTTTGCGGCGAAATATTAGCGAGTTTCTAAAACACGACGACAGGATCGAAGATTTCCGGCTTGGCGCATGGGGAGAAGGGGATACCGGCGTAACAATTGTGAAACTAAAATGAAGTAAATAATCTCAAAGCCGATAAGTATATATAGGTAAAATTTTTTGACACAGATGGACGCTGATTACATACGATATTCGCTGATTACTTCATAAATGATAAATATTTATCTGTGGAAATCATAAAAATCTGTGAAAATCAGTGTCAAAAATAATTAAAATAATGTTATTTTGCGTCTTGGCGCCAGCCCCGTGTATTTTGGGGGCTTTGCGAGACCTAAACTAAAATGTCACTTTTTTTTCAAAAAGGTATGAGCAGCGATACCAAAAGAATACAAAAGTTTTTTAACAAACTTGCTCATCGGTACGGCAATTCGGTGCACTCCCTTGCATGGGAAAGCGATTTTACTCAGGGCATGCGGTTCAGAGTGTTATCGGGGATCGACAAGCTTGACGGAATGAGAATACTTGATGTGGGGTGCGGAAAAGCAGACCTTTATTCATATTTAAGCGAAGAGGGTATTTCCGTCGAATATTACGGAATAGACCTGGCTGCCGATTTGGTCAAACTGGCAAAAAACAATTATCCGGAAATTAATATCTTTTACCGGGATTTTCTAACCGACGGGCACATTCCGGAAATCGACTACGCATTATCTTCGGGTATCGCGAATCTCAAGACTCCTAACAACCTGGAATATCTCGAATCGGTAATAAGAAAAATGTTCTCAATTGCGAAAAAAGGCGCTGCGGTCAATATGCTCACAAGTTATGCCCCGGAGAACAAGCAGGATACCGGGATGTATTTCTACAGCCCGGAACAAATGTTGAAGTTTGCACTAAAGCTGACTCCTCACGTCATCCTCCGGCACGATTATCTTCCGAATGATTTTACGTTGTACCTGTATAAAAAATAGTAAATAGTTTTTCGTATAATCGCAAAGACGCTATGGTGCATGGACAATAACCCTTCAGTATATTTAGAATATAATTGATCAACTGAAACCATATCCGTAAATAGGTGCGAACAATGAATAAAAAATTAGCACAGACATTCCTGTCTGTGTCTGTTTCTTCTCACCGGTAATTCATTTCTACCCAAACTGATAGATACAAAAGAATTATTTGGATTATATGTATTTTTTTAAAAATTACAGACATTTTTATTTTTTTGGGCGTATAATACAAAAATCAAGAATTCAATAATTATGAGGATTGTATGAGGTCATCAATCAAATTAATTCTGTTGTTGATTTTGCTCGTGTCGTGCAGCGAATCGGAAAACTACACCGTTAAGAACATATTCGGGATACGGTATGTTCACAACCTTGCGCCGGAAAACGCAGGAGAAACCGAACCACAATTATCACTTAGATTAATCAGAAAGTTTGGAGGGACCGGCGTTGCGCGAGAAAATTATAATTTCACGAATATCCGCGATATAGCGCGCGATTCAAATGGTAACATTTACATTCTTGACAGAAGCAGTCAACGAATCCGCAAATATGACGCAAATGGTGAATATCGCGATACAATCTGGAAAAAGGGACAATTCCCCGGGAACATGAAACAGCCGAAATACCTCGAATTCGATAGGCATGACAATTTATTCGTTTGGGATGCGGAAGTAAATAATCTACATGTCTTCGAAGCCGAAGGGTTGTTTTTGGCAACGATCAATCTAAACAATCCACCGACAATCCAGGGATTTCACATCCTGTCAACAGGTGATATTCTCTTAAATTCCTGGGATTTAACCATCCCGCAATTGTTGCCCGGTGAGCATCTCAAATTTGACAATGATCTGTCACAAAAAATAAAAATATATGATGTGAAAGGTGAAAAGCGTGTGGAATTCTTGAGCTCTGTTGATTTTGGATCTCCAATCGCCAATATGAATGGAAATAATATATATACCGCCGTTGATGAGGACGATAATATTTATGTTTCTTTCTTTATGCAAAACCGGGTAGAAAAATACAGGGCGAATGGCAAGCAAGTTTTCGTTGCCGACCGTTTTCTTGATTATTGGGCGTATTCAACTGTCGTGGCGGCAGACGAAGGCGGCAGCCAGAGAATAATTCTCGACACAGGCACTTTTGTATCCGAATCTCTCGGTCTTGATAATAAGGGGAGAATTTGGGTGTCTACCTATTTGTCACAGGGTGAAACGGTTGTTTCCTATAGCCAACACCGGGATATACTATCCGCTATTCCAGGAAATCTCGTATTTCATGTATTTGGAAATGACGGCGTCTGGCTCGATATTGTTGAGTCCCCATTGCGGTTCAACCGGGTACGTTTCTTTGGCGACCGGGTCTATTTTATAGATCAAACCAAGCTCACCCTATATGAGTACCAAATTGTTGAGAAGAATTGAAAAGTGATATGTTTAATTCTTTTTGATTTTTGATAGTCCCGTCTCAATTAAACTTTCATCACTTTTCAAAAGTCCTTTCAATAAAGAATCCGGTAACCAGGAGATTGTAATGAGAAATTTATTTACAATTGCTCTCGCCGTGCTAATCGCTTTTTCCTGCTCCAAAACCGAAACCACCTACACTGTCGAAACCATCGATGGAGTGCGATACGTCCACAACACCGCACCCCTATGGGGTGACGAAACGAAAATTGAAATAGAATTTGTGCAGAAGATCGGGGATATAGATGCAGTAGACGAGAATTTTCAATTCTATAATCCTTTTGAAGTAGTTCGAGATAATGAAGGTTTTATATACCTGATGGACAGTGGAAATAACAGGATCCAGAAATTTGACTCCGATGGTAAATTTGTTCAAACGATTGGTAGAAAAGGGCAGGGTCCGGTCGAGTTCGAATTTCCTATGAGCTTAAATATTGACAAAGACTCAAATCTTGTAATAAACGACATGGGAAATAATCGTGCGCAGGTAATATCAAAAGATGGAAAATATATTGATTTTGTCAACCTGGCAGGAACTCCTTTTTACCTTCGTGTTCTAAAATCAAATAATTTTGTAACCCAATCCACCTCTTCGCTTCTTCAGATTTTTGACCGTGATGAAAAGGATTGGAAACCCAAACTGCTAACGCTTCTTGATCCGGAGGGAAAATTTATTAAGAGATTCGTAGAATTAAAGAATTTTGAAGAAAGTCAATCCAATATTGTCAACCAAAGTGGAAACACTATGACATTCGAAATAGATAATGATGATAACATTTATGTGGAATTCTGGTTCCAGAACAGGATTGATGTTTATACCCCCGAAGGTTCTTTAAAAACTGTCATCAGTAGAGATCTGGATTTTGATCTGGAATTCAATACAACAATAAGACTCATGCGTGGACCCGATCCGGATACTCCTGTGGAAATGCCAATAGCGGATTTTAGTGAAGTTTCTACAAAGGGATTGGGTATTGATAACAAAGGACGCTTGTGGCTGCCGACATATCGGAGACAACGAAACCCGGATAACGAGGACGACATATATACCGCTAAGGACCTCAGAGTTTTGGAAATATATGACATGGAAGGACTGTTG
>JADFON010000367.1 GCA_022562855.1 Candidatus Zhuqueibacterota bacterium
ATCTATATCGCAAGGCAGATTGCACACCTTGAATCCTACATCCACGACAGTCGCATGGGGGTACTACTGGTCGGAAGCAAAACCTGTTTTGCGTATCAATTCAGGCGACAGGGTTCGGGTTCATACGCTTTTGACTTCGAGTCCGGGAAGACTTGAGCGGATGGGAATCGAACCGGGTGAAGTCGAAGACGAACTGCGCGAGGTTTACGACAATGTGACCGACAGGGGACCGGGTGGGCACATCCTCACCGGTCCGATATACATCGAGGGAGCAGAGCCGGGCGACGTACTCGAGGTGCAGATAATTTCAATCGGTCTTGCCATCCCATACGCTTATAACGGCATCGGCAGAAACGGCTTTTTGTCCGACGAAATCAGCGAAAGAAAGTCAAAGATCATACGACTTGACGAGGCAAAAGGTGTGGCGTATTTCTCTGAGGGGATTGAAATCCCGTTACGACCGTTTTTTGGAAGCATGGGCGTCGCGCCGCCTGTGGATGCAGGCAGGATTAACAGCGCTCCTCCCTGGATTCATGCCGGAAATCTCGACAACAAAGAGCTTGTTGCAGGGACAACTCTATTTATCCCTGTACACATAAAAGGGGCTTTGTTCCAGATAGGCGACGGGCATGCCGCGCAGGGAAACGGGGAGGTCGACATTACTGCAATCGAAACTTCTCTAAAAGGGGAACTGCGGTTTATTGTCCGGAAAGATATGACGCTTTCGTGGCCCAGGGCTGAAACCCCGACCCATATTATAACGATGGGGATGGATGAAAACCTGACCGAAGCCACGAAAATCGCAGTCCGGGAAATGATAGACTACCTTATGACCGAAAAAAATCTCTCACAGGTGGAGGCTTACATGCTGACCAGCGTTGCCGTCGATGTTAACATTACACAGCTTGTCGACGGAAAGAAGGGTGTTCATGCGATGCTGCCGAAGAATATCTTTGTTGCAAAATAAATTCGATCTATCCGAATTTTGCTATCCAATTTTTCTTCTGAGGTCGGTTTCCCGAACTTTGACTTTTTCCGGTTTTCTGAGACCAAGAAAGATTGCGGCGGAAGTCAGAACGCCGCAAGTTATGCAGCATCCGACTCCGCAAATCAATAATAACGTCCACAAATCCATATCTATACTCCTATTAACTCTTTGTTCAACAGGGGTGGCAATCTCAGCCTTGAATATCTCATAATTGAATCAACAAGATAAACCAGTACAATTTATTATTATCAGTACTTTTGTATTTTTCAAATTGATGCACTCGATTATGTATTTTCACTCGGAACAAAAGGAACACCCCCCTTATTCCCCCCTCGAGGGGGGACTTGGGGGGTGTCACAATTTCGAATTAAATCCCTATTTCTTGCAATTTGTTGTATTATCATCGGCAAGTGTTAAAATACAAAAGTTCTGTTATTTTCCTCAGTTACTCCCACCTGAATATCTTTGAAGATACTGCGAGGCAGACTACCGTGGTAAGTAATAAAAATATCGTCTCCATCGTATAATTACTCCAATTGTCACCCTCCCAAACTCCACTCAGCAAGTTTGCAGCATGGGTGAGAGGCATTACTTGTGCCACATAAGTCAATGAAGATGATATTTTTCCAACATCAAAAAATATACCCGAATAAAAAATCATAGTATATACTACCGCGCTTGCTATGGGCTGCGCAAACCTGGCGGTCGGTACAATACTGGCTATCACATACCCCAAAGATACAAGGCTTACCGTGCACAAAATAAATGCCAATACAAAAGAGAACAAGTTGTCCGTAAACGGTATATTGTACATTGCTCCGCCCAGCAAAAAGATTGCGGTCATCCCCATAGCTATCAGGATGAATTTTACAAGGAAATGCGCTGTCAGTATTGTAATAGGACTCAAAGGGGTTGTCTTTAACCGTTTTAATATTCCTCCTTCACGGTAAATCGAGATGATTATCACGAGGGAAAGAATTCCGCTTGTGGCAATGCCGATAACCGCGAATATGGGTATCGATCTGGTCATAACCCCGGTTTCGTTTCCATACACCCTGCCGAAAATCAAAAATAAAACCACCGGAAACCCAAGCGCAAAAAATGCCCCCATTGGCTCCCGAAGAAATATTTTAAGCTCGACCCAGGTTAATTTCCAAAGTCCACGAAGCATAATCTATTCCCTTACCGTATGTCCTGTCAGTTTCAAAAAAACATCTTCTAAGTTCAGACTCTGTGTGCTGAAATCCGTAAATCCTATGGAATGAGTATACAAGAATCCGGTGATTTCCGATTCAAATTTTCTTCCTGTTCCCTGGATTACCACCGCCCCATTTTCAGTCGTAACCGAATCGACTACAGACAACTCTTGTATCTCCTTGATTTCAAAAGGGTCGTCACTAATAAAACGTACTCTCTTTTGCGGGCAGTGCGTTTTTACCAGTTTATCCGGAGAATCGATCGCCACAATCTTGCCATGATCTATGATTGCAACCCTGTCACAAAGTCTTTCCGCTTCTTCCATAAGATGTGTCGTGAGAAATACTGTTTTCCCGTTTTTCTTCATTTCCTTTATCAAATCCCAGATTTTTCGCCTCGCCTGCGGGTCAAGCCCGGTGGTAAGCTCATCGAGAAAAACAAGTTCCGGGTCGTTGATCAATGCAAGCGCAATAAAAAGACGCTGTTTCTGCCCGCCGGAAAGATTCATAAACCGGTCGTTCATTTTTCCCTGCAGACCGAGCTGGTCAAGCAGCGATTCTATATTAATTGTGTTTTTATACAGCGAGGCAAACAGGTCTACCGCTTCCCTGACCTTTATCCGCTTTTGCAGTTCCGACTGTTGAAGCTGAATACCGATCCTGTTTCTAAGCGATGACATATTCCGGTGCGGATCGATCCCGAGTAC
>JADFON010000368.1 GCA_022562855.1 Candidatus Zhuqueibacterota bacterium
AACTTTTTACGGATTATGTGTAGCGGCAGCTATCCTCACAAAAAGCGTGTTAGTCGTCTTCCTAATTCTTATATGCGCGGCTTACCTGATATTTTCAGGTCAATGGAAACGTTTGTTTTCCGTTCAGTTTATCGGAGGAAGCTTAATCGGGTTGTCAATCGCATCTTCCTGGTTTATCTATGAAACACACTTATACGGAAATGCGTTTCTAAATCAGCATTTTGGCTGGCTAATCTGGGAACGCGCCTTTGATACAAGCCCGGAAAAGCAGCATTGGTATTCCTATTTATGGTACTTGTGGAAGTTAGTCGAGCATTACCTCCCATGGGTCTTTTTTGCCGCCTTTGGAATATACCGCATGGCTAAGAGAAATTTTAAACAAATAGTCAAACCCGAAGTAATGATACTGTGCTGGATATTTGTTTTCATTATTATTATGAGCATTGCTAATGAAAAGAAAGTGTGGTACATTATGTCTGTTTTTCCGGCGTTGGCTTTAGTATCTGGCAGTGTACTCGACACATTATTAAAAAGCGATGCCTGGAGACTGCGATTTTTGAGATTTTCTACGGGATTTTTACTTTTGACCGTATTCATATTTGTTGCAACTCCTGTACGTCTTGACACAAACAGGCATCCGGAACTCAAAGCAATAGCCCAATTTGCCAAGGAGAATACAAAAGAAACGAATCTCGCACTCAATTATAAAATGCCGCTCTGGTCAAACCGTCCTGTATTTTTGTTCTATGGTGATATTGACCTTAGCGAACCGTATCAGGATGTACAATCTCTCAAAAAAGCGCTTAATGAAACGGAATACATACCATTGTTGACGGAAGATCAATATTATCCGGAAATAACGTCTGAACCCGGTCTTGATGTCGTACTTCTCATGCGGCTTGGCAGGTACCGGTATTGCAAAGTAAGATTAGATTCCAACTAACTCTCAATGTCATTGAATAGTATTATCTCTTATTTCAGAAAAAGCGGGCTGGTTATCCAGCTCGTTTTACTTGTGTTTTGTATATACGCACCTTGTGTAGACGCCTTTCAAACACAGGAGGGAAAAGGAAACAATGTATTGAGAGTTACCCGCATCAATATTGAAGTGATCAATGTGATCGATTCTACTGAGTTCTTATTCAAATATCGCTTTGCCCGGCTTGCCAACTACCTGCATATAAAGACTAAAGAGTCCATAATAATGAGAGAGCTTCTCTTTTTCCCGGATTCTGTATTGACCGTCAGGAGATTGAAAGAGAGCGCAAATAATCTCAGGAGACTTGGAATTTTCCAATGGGTAACTATTTCTGTAGATACACTCGAAAACTCATACGGCATTGCACAGGTTAAGGTCAAAGATCTTTTTTCCTCTGAAATCAATACATCTGTCAGGATAGAGGGAGGAAATTTGAAACTGGGTGTGGGATTCAATGAATCGAACCTTGCGGGGAGAGGATACAAGGTAAGAGTAAGCGCTGTTAAACAGGATACTCGTGACTTTATAAAATTGGTTTTTACGAATCCCCGTTTTCTGGGCAGCAGGTTTATCAACGATCTTAGGTACGTGCGTTTCTCCGATGCCGAGTCGTATTCGATTGGTTTCAATAAGATTTATTATTCCCAGGAGACCAAATGGGATGCCGGAATAAACCTATTTGATTTTTCGGGAAACGATTTAATATACGAGTCGTCAAGCGGATTCAAGAAATTCAACCGGTCGCTTAAACAGTATCAGACATACTTTGGATATTATTTTGGCGAGAATATGCGATTCCGTACAGGCTTGCAATACTTCCACAAAGATAACTTCTGGACAGACCCGGTTCCAGCTAACGGAAAGGTCGAATGGAGGTCACGCCGTTTGTCGGTCAATTTCGGCGGTATAAAACGAAATATTTCCACCGGAAGGAATATTGACCGGTCTGAATTTGAGGAAGACATACATACCGGACTTCTTTTCAAAACCGGTTTCGGTTTGGATTTTCCATCTCTTGGCTCTGACTACCGGCGTGAAAGCTTTTCAACGCATCTCTTTTTCGGAAGAAGGTTTTCATCAGACGAGTATGCGTTTCTCGAAGCTGGGCACGGCAGGACACAGCAAAAGGGTAAAACTATTGAAAGAGTGACTAACGGCAGGCTCACTTTTTTTTCTACCCGCCTGAGAAATCAAACATTAGCAGGTTCAGTAAGTTTTAGCCGGATTAATTTTCGCCAACCTTTCACTCAGTTATTCCTCGGAGAAAACACTGGATTGAGGGGCTACCTGAACAGAGAGTTTATCGGCGACCGCCGGATTCTAATAAATCTCGAAAACCGGGTCTTTTCAAATTACAGGTTAATGTCCGCGCGATTTGGAGGTGTGCTCTTTTTTGACTCCGGCAGGATTTGGAATTCAGGAGAGGGATTTGATTCAGGAAAGTGGCGAACCAGCATGGGTATCGGTTTACGTTTGGGTATCCCAAAATTTTCACAGGGAATCATCAGGATTGATGTAGCTTACAATTTCGACCAGAGCAAGTTCTCTACTTTTTCATTTTCAAACGGCAGTTATTTTCGCGTTCTCTTTCCGATGCAAATCGGTATTCAAAATTTCGATTTTACAATTTCTAATTAGTGCCTTGTTAAATAACTCTCGATGTACTATGTCTGCTAACGAAGGTGTTCTTCACCTTTAATGTGGTGTCAGGACTTCAGTCCTTGACACCAAATCTACGGTTTTTTTATTTTTCTAACTCCGACATAATTTGACCTGCGGAACTTGTGCCGATGCGGTCGACGCCTTCTTCCATTAATTCAATAACTTGTTTCAGAGTTTTGACGCCACCCGCGGCTTTTACTTTCACGGATTCCGGAATGACCTGTTTAATACGTG
>JADFON010000016.1 GCA_022562855.1 Candidatus Zhuqueibacterota bacterium
ATAGAAATATTAAACAACACTATCGTGTAAAATGCACCCTACACATCAAAACAGTTTCCGCCCCTCGCAAAAGTGAGTGTTGTCTAACCTTAGAACTTCGTAGTTCGGGCAAGCCCCCTTTACCCGGGTCGTCCCCGACCCGCCACGTGAGTGGTCACTATGTGATTAGGGACGACTCACGCCATGTAACACGCACAAAAGCTACATTTAATTTGACATTAATGCAATTATTACCTATACTTGAATGCTACTCTATACCAGAAAAAATAATATAGCCAAGATTAAAAACAATGTCAACTTGTTTGCATGACTGATTTTAGAGTAGGTTTAAAGGAATGACTTTATCACAAATTTTAATTAATTCCAAAATGAAACAAAACAAGATTTTTTTAGTATATAATTGATAGAATTATTCTTTGTTATCAACTGTTTTGTATAATTATAATGAGCGTTACCGGGAGCGATAAAAAACCGAACCGTTCCTCAAAGTTAGCATTTACATATAAGGGAGATTTATATGAATTTCCGCCGGATAATATTATTGAGTTTTGTATCTGTTTTAACGGTATCATTAATATTTTTCAGTTTTCGTGTTACCGACGCATTTGATACTCAGGCCGAAATCTATCAAAAAACGAGAATATTTACCAGCATTCTCCTGAAAATTATAGATGAATATGTTGATGAAAAAGATCCGGACGTTCTTCTTGACAGGGCGATCGCGGCTCTAATGGAGGATCTTGATCCGCATAGCAATTTTGTGGGTCCGAGAGCTTTCGAAAATATGTCCGAGCGGATTATGGGTTATCAGGGGATCGGAATTCAATTTCGAATGATTGAAAATAAGATTACCGTTATGCGCGTTCTCAGGGATGGTCCATCTGAGCGTGCCGGGCTTAAAATGGGGGATAGAATAATCAAAATAGAGGGCGAAAACGCAATAGGTATGGAGCAAGCCGAAGTACCGATTCTGCTAAAAGGTCCGACGGGAACACGGGTCAATGTAACACTTGAACGACCCGGTATAGGTGAAATCGATGTATCAATTACGCGCGGACAGGCTTTTTTAGAATCCGTTAAATATTATTTTATGCTTGACGATGTCACCGGTTATATACATTTAGAGACTTTTTCCCGCACAAGTTCGAGTGAAATGGATCGTGCCTTGCGGCATTTACAGGGTCAAGGTATGGAAAGATTGGTATTCGACCTGCGTGAAAATACCGGCGGTCTTCTTCCGCAGGCAATCGAGGTTGCCGACAAATTTCTCGGCGGTAACAAATCTATCGTAAAAACTAAGGGAAGAATCCCGTCGTCCAACGGTGAGTTTAATTCAACTGACAGTCCCGCCGACATAAAAGTTCCCATGATAGTTCTCGTTGATGAACAGTCGGCGAGCGCTTCGGAAATCGTATCCGGCGCGCTGCAGGATTGGGACAGGGCTCTCATTGTCGGGAAAACTACATTCGGCAAAGGTCTTGTCCAATCGCAAACCCAATTCGATGACCGGTCTGCTTTGCTGCTGACCATCGGCAGATGGTACACGCCGCTGGGAAGACTAATTCAGAAAGATTATACAAACAAATCCCGTCAGCAGTACAGACAGGATGCCGCGAGTGAATCCTTTAACCTCGAAAATAGACAGAGAGAAGACAGACCGACCTTTACCACGCCAATGGGAAGAACGGTTTACGGCGGGGGTGGAGTCACTCCTGATATTGACCTGGAATCCAATTTTGTGTTGTCCCCGGCTTATTATATGCTCACACCTTCGGTAAGAGCCTTACTTCAAAATAATCAAAGTTATGAGCCGTATTTTCAATATGGACAGGATTTTGCCGTAAAAAATGCAGACAGATGGTCATCGGCAAGGGAGTTCGTGGAGGATTATGCATTAGAAGGCGCCGAATATGACAGTTTTATACAATTCTTAAATGACAAGAATATGAATTTTGATGAACAGGACTTTGACGATGAATCAAAAGTAATTCTCGAGTGGAATGTCAGGAACCGGATAGCCGAATTTTTGTGGGGAGACGAGGGCAAAATGATTTCTGCGGCGAAAGATTATGAGGCGCTTATGAACGCTCTTGAATATTTTCCTGAGGCAGAAAAATTAAGCAAAAATTAAATCCGGTCTTTTATTTTTTAAAAAAGGAGCGCAGTGAAATGTGCTCCTTTTTTTATTCAAAAAATTGACTACTTGAATGAAATTGCTATTTGAGAGTGTTTCATAATTTGAATGACCATATCCATTGTCATGCTGAGTTCATGGCGGCCGATAAATAATTATGCAACGCTCTCTTTAGATATTAAATCTGACCAATATTAGGTCGCCTTCCTTTACAATGTAGTCTTTACCTTCGAGTCTAAGACAGCCGTTTTCTTTACATTTAGCAATGCTGCCATATTTGACAAAATTATCGTATGTAATTACTTCTGCTCGTATAAATCCCCGTCCGATGTCGGAATGGATAGCGCCGGCAGCATTGTTGGCAGCAGTACCTTCCGGAATAATCCAACTTTGTGCTGAGGGTTCTCCTGCCGTCAGAAACCGAATGAGCCTGATTGTATCCATGAGCACAGTTGCTATTTTTTCACCGGCAGTTTCCTCTATCCCGAGTTCTTTTCTAAATTCTATTTGTTCTTCTTCGGACAAATCCAGGATTTCCTGCTCTGTCCGGCAGCAAATTGCCTCAAAAGCTCCTTTTTGCGCAGGAAACCTACTTTCCAAACGCTCGATCCATACCGAAGAATTTTGAATCTCTTCTTCATCTATGTTGATTATAGTTACCCGGGGTTTGATGGTAAGAAATTGATAACCTCTTAATAATTTTTCGCTTACACTATCTAATTCGAGTACACTTAAAGGGTTTTCGTTTTCGAGAGTTTCTTTGCATTTTTCAAGTAATTCAACCTCTCCCGGCTGACAAAAATCGGGAGATTTAGTCTTCATTTTTTCTATTCTTTCAAGACGGTTTTCGACAATAACAAGATCGATAAGCACCAGTTCGGTATCGAGGTTTATTTTTTCCGCCATAGGATCCGGGACAGGCAGATTGGTAGGGACAGCCGGATTTGTGAATTGTCGTACTACCTGGATGAGCGCATCGCAGTTTTTAGCCTCATCAAGAATTTTTGACGAAACGGGTTCAACAGCGTTGTCTATTGTGAATAAGGGAGGTAAATCAAGAATTTCAAACGAAGGATGGACCTGCTTTTTTGAATTACATATTTTTTGTAGAATTTCGAGTCTGCTGTCGAGCGTTGTAAAAATACCGTGTATTGCAGAATCCGACCGGTCGAGTTCGGTTTCATGTCTTCCCGTAAGCATAGAAAACAATGTTGATTTTCCAGAGTTTTTAAGTCCTATTAAGCCTATTTGCATCGGAGTAACTTCTCCCGTAATTTTATCTCGTCAATGATATATTTAAATGCCATTTTGTTTCCAATGAAGACAACGGGAATTTTCTCCTTAAATTTTTCGAAAATCTTTTTGTCTTCGGTAATATCAATTTTTTCCAAATGAACCGGTATATCCCGAGCCACTTTCTCTATGATTGCAAGAGCTTTTGTGCACAGAGAGCAATCTTCTTTTGTGTAAAGCTGAACTAAGATCCGATTTTTAGATTCCATGATTTGCAGGCGCTAAGAAAGGCTGACCGACTCTAAGGAAAGTGAAGGCAAAGCGGAAAATGTAAGTTCATCGGATTCCGACCGCATAAATCTATGATACCCGACATACGCAATCATTGCGGCATTATCCGTACAATATTCCGGGGAAGGAATGAAGAGCGAAAGGCTGCTATTATCCGAGTGGGATTGCAATACTTCTTTTAAGGTACTGTTGGCAGCGACTCCTCCACCCACAACAATTCTATCGATATTATATTCTTTGGCTGCCCGAATAGTTTTTCCGACCAAGGTATCAACTGCCGCCATCTGGAAACTTGACGCAATATCCGCTTTATGACGCACAATGTCTTCTTCCGACAAGTCGTCCAGATAATAAAGAACCGAGGTTTTTAACCCGCTAAAGCTAAAATCAAAGTTGTCACTTTTTAATGCCGGGCGCGGAAACCTGTAAAAGTCCGGGTCGCCCTCCTTGCTCAATTTATCAATAACGGGACCACCAGGGTACTCCAAACCGAGCATCTGAGCAATTTTATCAAACGCCTCTCCTACAGCATCGTCCAACGTCTGCCCTAATAGCGAATAATCTCCGAAGTCCCGTACTAACCACAACTGTGTATGCCCTCCGGAAATAATTAACCCGATAAATGGCGTGGACAATTCAGGATATTCAAAGACCGGCGACCAAAGATGAGCTTCTATATGATTGACACCTATAATCGGAATATCCAGTGCAAAGGAAGCTGCCTTTGCAAAGGAAATTCCCATTAAAAGAGAACCGGCGAGTCCCGGACCTCTCGTTACAGCAATTCCTTCAACATCTTTCCATGTAATATCTGCTTCATCAAGCGCCTTCCGGATAACCGGAATAATGAAACGGAGGTGCTCCCGTGACGCTAATTCCGGTACCACACCGCCGTATTCTTTGTGAATTTCCTGTGTGGTAACGATATTCGCCAAAACCGTGCTGCCGTCATACAATGCTGCAGCGGTTTCATCACAAGAGGTTTCAATTCCTAAAACTATCATCTCTGTTTATATTTACTATTTCTCAATCGATATGTTTTTGCATTTACCATTCCGGAGATATAATATACATAATCCCTCTACCAAAAACTCATTTCACGATAACCGTGATATTTTTTGGCGTCAATTCGCTGCTGATAATGTGTTCGGGGAATTGCAAATTGACCAAGGCAAAATACTCTCCCCCCTTTACCCAATTTTCGTCGAACATAACGGTTGCAATAAAATCGTCAATGATAAGTTCTTTAATATAATCATTGCCGCCTTTGACATAGACCGTTACTATAGACGGTCTGAAATCCACTTCATAATTTGGCGGTACCCTAACCGCCCGTACAGGTATGTTGCCAATTTGGTTTTCACCGATTAACTGAACATCGATTGACATTTTCACATTTCCGGCGGAGTATTTGACAATTCCCAAATGCGGATTCTCCAATTCGATTAAATCAGAATAATCTTTGTTTTTGTTTTCAAATGTCTTCGGGACGGTCAGCACTTCCTGCATTGTCATAACCACCCTTCCCGGTCCGGTAATGGTCACGGAATCCGGTTCAAATTCGGTTTTACCTACCTGTATATAACCTTCTCTTGTCGACCTCTGTATATTTTTGTCGCTTACCGGAAGAAGCCGTGAAACAACATTGTCAAGAACTACTGAAATTGTGTCCGGGTAAACTATACTGTTTACCGATATTGCGTCCTCAAAACCACGGGGAAGCGTTACCCAGTCTACAAAATCCCTCGTTAAAATATTGAAATTATATGTTTTTGCATCCAAGTCTATGTTAAATTTTAAATCCGATTTCCAGAATAAGCGAATCCATAGCAGATCCCATCCTTTTCCCGTTAAGTTTACGATTACAGTTTCAGGGAGAGGAGAAGCAAGCGTCTTACCCGGCTGCAAATTCATAACTTCGATCGAGCCTTTTATTTCCGTATTAAAGGTACCGTTAAGGGCTACATAAATCCATAAAAAACAGGCTAACGTAAGGGCGCCGATTTTTGCTCCCGGTTTGTTTCGAAGTTTTTTTGGACTTTTTGCTTCCATTTATGATTCAGTTGACATGCATTAGTGATTTTTTTCAGTATTTTTCTTCAATGTACAAAGTACCGAAATACAAATCAAACAATTTTTAAGTCAGAAATATTCGGAAAGCGTATTATCTTACTTTCTATAAGCAGCTTTCACCGGCTCAATATATTATTTTTTCCGGAAAGGCACCAGAACAATTCGAACACAAGCGGTTGAAACAAGCGCTATAGAAGCAAGTAAATTCGGCACAAACCAATACCACTGCCGAAAGTACTTTCTAAGATATCTTACATACGACCAATGCGAAGATAGTATCATTCTGACTGCTTTTTGTTTTACGCTGTGACCAACAAAATGGGTAATCTTTGCGTCCGGCAAAAAGTAAGCGTTCATTCCGTGTTCAAAAAACCGCTTGCATAAATCCACATCGTTAAAGAACATTCTAAATTGTTCGTCCAGATAGCCAACCGAATCAATGTCTTTTTTTCGCATCATCAATGCCGCGCCCATTGGCTGATCCACTACTCGTGATTCATTGTGGTCGAAATAACCCATTTTCCAACCATCGAAAACACGGTTTCCGGAAAAAACTATATCGAAACCTAACAGCCTGAAAAGCAGTGAAAAGTGATCAGGAAATTCCCTGCACGAAGGAATTATTTCTCCAGCTTTGTTGAGATGCTGTGGCGCTGCTATTCCAATATCCGGTTTATCATCCAAAAAAGATACCATTGTCTGAAAAAAACCTTTGTGGATTACCGTATCAGGATTCAGGATGAGTACATATTTTCCTTTTGAAATCGTTAATCCCTGGTTAACTGCGCGTGCAAAGCCAAAGTTGAACAAGTTTTCAATTAACCGGATTTTTTCAGGATTATCCTTAAGAATGACCTTTATAGCCGATACCGTAGCATCTTCGGATTGGTTGTCTATTACAATGATTTCACTGGTATGTGAGTTTAAATCCTTAATTAAGGAATGAATGCAACCTGAAATTGTTGATTCGTTGTTATACGTAACGATAAGGCAGGAGATATCCGGCATGTCAATATAAAATGGATAGTTCAGTAGATATATCGGTCAGGACATTTACGCCCGACCCTTCAATGCTTACAACATTTTCTATTCGAACGCCATATTTGTCAGAAATATATATACCGGGTTCAACCGTAAAAACGTTTCCAATGGCTAACTCATCTTCGCTCAGAGGGGATATTTTCGGCATTTCATGGATTGAAAGTCCCACCCCGTGCCCTGCCGCGTGTCCAAAATAATCGCCATAGCCGAATTCTTTTATTACATTACGCGCAAATGCATCTATTTCTTTTCCACCTTTACCGACTTCTATTCCGGCAATTGCCGTCTCAAGGGCGTTCCGAACAGCATTATGGATGCGCAGAAAATCATCAGGAGGATTGCCAAAGTAAAGACAACGCGAGAAATCGGCATGATATCCCTCAATTACCGATCCGAAATCAAGTTGTATGTTTTCGCCTTTTCTTAGTTTTGTTTTCCCCGGAACTCCATGCGGCAGGGCGGTATTTTTTCCAAACAGCACTATCGGATTGAACGAATCTCCCTCGCCACCTTTTTTTTTGATTTTGTACGATATTTCTGCAGCTATATCCGACTCTGTTACATTTTCCCTGAAATATGGCTTTATTTCATCAAATACTTTTAAAGTAATATCACATGCTTTTCTTATTGACAATATTTCCCCGGGTGATTTCTTAGACGCTATTTTATCTAAGGTTCCGTCAAAAGGCAGCAGCGAAGAACCCGGATTGCTTGTTATAACTTCCGACAGATTCTGATAACTGTTATAGGTAATATAATCCGATTCGAAACCAAAGGTGTTAAACCGGTTAAATTCCGTAATTTCCTTAATACTATTGATAAGACTGCCGTCAGCAAGTATTATTTTATCGTATTGCACCTCTTTTTCAGCCTGATCTTTATAACGAAAATCCGTAATAAAATATACTGCGCTATTCGTGATAATACCGAGACCGTTTGATCCTGTAAAGCCGAGAAGATATCTTAAGCTGGAGGGCTTGATTATTAGGAATGCGTCTAATTCATTGGAGGACAAGAAATGACGTAGATCTTGAATTCGATGTTCAAGCATTCATTTTTTTCTTTATTTCCGAAATTTTGTCATCTATTTTTTCATTTTCAGGTTCTTTTTCTTTGAGCTTCTCAAAGACATGTAAAGCTTTCTCATATTTTTCCTGGGAAAAATATATTTCGCCCAGGGTCATTGTTGTTATTTCATGACCTTCTTCACCCTGTTCATCTTCATCATCATCGATTGGTTCCAGTTCATCAATCTCCTGGTCTCTCAAATTAATCGCTTCCTCACCTTGCTCCTCAGCCGCAACTTCCCCGGATGATCCATCGGCGGATGAAACATCTTCTACACCAATTTTTAAGTCAAGTTCTTCGGTTCCTTCACCTTCCACCGGAACATCGTCACTCATTGAGACATCTTCCTCAGAGGCAAGACTTTCATCAAAATCGTCATCCAAAAAATCGGAATAGTCGGCGCCTGAATCACCTTCAGCTCCATCTTTTTCAGGAGAAACCTCCTTAACCTCACCACCGTCTTCTTTTTCGACCATCGCCGCCAATTCCTCTTCTTCATCGTCGATACTATCTGCGGCATCTTCATCACTTGCCAAATCTTCAGCGTCCGAATTCACGCTCTCGATTGTTTCATCATCCGCCGCTTCGCTTTCTTTTTCAGATTCTAAATCGTCAGGAGAAACACCGGTCATTTCCTCGTCCATTTTTATAGTTTCTTCTGAAATATCCGATGTTTCGGTTTCAGTTTTCTCCTCATCCAATTCTATCGATTCATCAATTTCAAAGTCTTTTTCCAGGTCCAGCGATTCTATAACCGGCTCTTCGGCTTCTTCAGAATCATCCTCATCAAAGCTAACCTCAACATCTTCTTCAGATTGCATATATTCGTCAAATGACGCCTCGTCTTCTTTGGAGTCCGAATCCATAAGTAAGTCTTCAGCGGTTACCGCACCGTCTTCCATGTCTTCTGCACTGCCGCCCGCCTCTTCCTCCGTTCCTTCCTGTGCTTCAGTATCGGAACCCTCTTCATCTTCCGAGACGAATTCAAGGGCATCTTCATCGAGATCTGTAGCGGTTATGTCACTTTCCACGACAACTTCTTCAGAATCTAAAGACAAATCTCCCGACTCTTCCTTTTCAGCGCTCTCCAAATCAGGTGCTGTTTCGTCAGCTTCTTCGGGTGAAATTGTTATTTCTTTTTCGGAATCCAAGTCAGAATCTTCACCGATTTCAGACTTGATTTCCGGCTCACCGGATTCATCTTCTATGGAAACTTCCTCGAGATCATCTTCGGGTTCGATGGTGACAATTTCCTCATCATCATCAAGGGAACTCTCGGCTTCCCCTGCGGAGACTTCACTTTCCACCGGTTCTTCACCTGAATCCACATCGACCGATATTTCTTCATCCTCTAATTGCGCTTCATCCAATGATTCGGTTTCGGATTCATCCTGCTCCAATTCCACGGTTTCATCACCGGTATCCAATTTTGAATCTTCTTCCTTGTCAACTTCTTCGAGTGAATCATCCTCAAAAGAGAGGTCTTCTGCTTCTTCTTCCGCTATTTCAAGGGATTCTGTATCTTCAAGCGTCCCCTCACCCTCTTCAGCTTCGCTTTCGCCCCCGGCTTCTTTGGACTCCGGATCAAGACCGCTTTCTCCGGTCTCTTCATCGGTAGAGACTTCTGCGGATAACTCTTCCTCACCCTCGGCAATAGTCGCGGCATCCTCAAGAGTATCGGCTTCTTCCGGAGATTCCGCTTCGGATTCTTCCAAATCTTCAGCCGGCTGAGTCAAAATATCTTCGGGAGCCTCTACCGTTTCAGTTCCCGAAATACCGGTATCTTCTTCCTGCCCTTCCGATTCAATCTCCGGTGTTTCTCCGACTGATTCATCAGGTTTTATTTCCGATTCAACCTGCACCGATTCGTCCGCCTCGATCTCTGTTTCTTCCTGTGCGCCTTGCTGATCGTCAACGGTTACCGTTTCATCCGCTAAAGTTTCTCCTTCAGCAGATTGCTCTTCTTCCATAACGACGGACGTATCCTTATCCGAAGCCATTTCAGATTCAGATTCTTCTACAGCTACTTCTTCATTCCGGTCACTGAAGGAATCGGCAACACCAAGATCTTCCAAAAGGTTTTCTGCTTCCTTGTTTAACGGGTCAGCCTGAATCAAATTTCTGAGATGTTCCTCTGCCGATGCACTGTCGCCTTCGCCGCTGTAAATTTTTCCTATGAGTTTATTAGCCACGATATTATATGGGTCGAACGTAAGTATGCGGTACAGCTCCTCTCTTGCCTGCTCTTTCATCGACGCCTCAAGATAGCATTTTGCCATGACAAGACGACCGGTTATATAGTAAGGATGATCCTGAAGCCCCTGTTCGCAAATTTCAATCGCTTTTTCAAGCTCATCATTTTTGAGCCTGGTATCAGCTAACCGCGCAAAGAGAATAGACCCCTTCTCTTTGGAAATACGCTTTTCCAAAAACTTGATTTCTTTTTTTAAATTTTGCTCCATTTCCCCATCTCATTGTTCAGAATATTTAAATATAACAAACTTATTAAGTACAAACAAAGTATAATTTTCCGATTTAAGCGCCGCAAATTCGGCGAACATTTCAAGCAAATTAATCCCTCGCCGCAACAAGCTACCATCCTGAAACTATTTTGTTAGATATATCCCGAATCAATTGAACAAGCGCATCGTTAATCGCCTGTTCACGTTCAGAAACAGGATCCTTATAAAATCCCACACCGGTGAAGCTTTCGGAGACAAGTACTTTCCCTGTTTTTTTTTCTTCAAATTTTATCCGAACATTCACGCGTAATTCCCATTGCTGTGCTTCTTCCGCCTTAGTTAACGCAGTAGGAACATCTTCAATCGATTCTATCACACCATTCAGCACTGCATCCGCCTGGTTTATTCCCACAACCCTGAGTATGTTTTCATCCTGGAAATATCCTATCATCAAATTTTGCAGCTTTTCCCGGACCTGTACTTCTTTTGTACGGTCGGTAAATAATGGAATGGAAATCGTCTCCACTCCGGGAAGTCCCTGACCGGTAAAAGAATAATACCAACAGTAAAGAAACGATACCGGCAAGATACAAACGGTTAAAACGATTTTCTTTTTTGTACTATTTTTCATAACCGATTTAGAGTTTCCCCAGTTTTCTATACAGAGTTCTTTCGCTAAAACCAAGCGCCCGGGCAGCCAGCCTCCTGTTTCCATTAAATCGACGTAAAGCTTCCTGGATGAGATCGGATTCGGCTTTTTCAACAGAAATATCATCGAACGATTCCCCCGAAACATCAATAAGCTCGGAAATATCCTTTATCGGCTGATCATAAAGTGTCGACACATCAGATTTTCTTCGCACCATTTTCATAGTATCCAGAATCATGCTCTTCAAATCCGAAATATCGGCTCGGACACCCAATAATGCCCGGTAAATCAGCTCTCTTTCCGCCTGGTCTGCCGTTTTATTGACATATACGGGCAATCCGCTCACACCCGCATGACTATTGCGAATGCTCTCCGGCAAATCCGAAACTTCAATTTTCTTCCCTTTATTTAACAGCACCAGGCTTTCGAGAAGATTCTTTAACTCTCTAATATTTCCTGGCCAGGAATAATTTCGAAATAATCCTAAAATTTCTTCGCTGATTTTTTCCTGTATCATTCCATATTTTTTTTCGAGTAAATCTACGAATTTTTCGACCAACAAATCGATGTCGCCTCCACGATCCCTTAACGGTGGGAGATCAATTGTTACCATTTTCAAACGGTAATACAGGTCTTCGCGAAAATTTCCTTTTTGGACCTCCTGATCGAGGAGTTTATTTGTCGCGGCTAAAATCCTGGCGTTAGAATTCATCGCCCGCGTTCCGCCCACCCTGATAAATTCTCCCGATTCCAGAACCCGGAGCAATTTTACCTGCGTTCTCAAACTCATTTCAGCGATTTCGTCAAGAAAAATGGTTCCGTTGTCAGCCATTTCAAAGTATCCTTTTCTCTGTGAAACCGCTCCGGTGAAAGAACCCTTTTCATGTCCGAATATTTCACTTTCAAGAATGCCCTCAGGAATAGCGCCGCAATTGACAGACACCATTTCGCCGGAAACGCGATGACTATTATCATGAATCGCACGCGCCACTATTTCCTTTCCCGTTCCGCTTTCACCTTGAATCAGGATTACTACGTCAGTACCGGCGACTTTCTCAATAATGTCTAAAACATCCAGAATTTTTTCGGATGTTCCTACAATTCCCCATTTCTCAGTTTTCATCTTGACGCTATATCTATAAATTTAAGAATTTTAATCATTTTCTTCCTAATATTTCACGGTTGATACAACCGTTTTGCCCCTTTTAATCCAATATCGGTCCGGTAGTAAGCCTTCTCAAAATTAACGGATTCGACCAGGAAATACGCTTGCTCTATTGCCCAATTCAAATCTTCGTTCAAGGCATTCATACAGAGCACCCTCCCCCCATTAGTGTACATTTTGCCGTTTTTAATTATGGTCCCTGCGTGAAATATCTTTTGTTTTGGAGAAAGATACACATCGTCAAGCCCGAAAATCTCCTTGCCCTTTTCATATTTATCAGGGTATCCGCCTGACGCAATTACCACACCCACAGAATACCAGGGGGTTATTTTTAAGTTGATATCACTTATTGTTTCATCAATTGTTGCATCGAATAATTCTACGATGTCGTTCTCAATAAGCGGCACAACCACCTGCGTTTCGGGATCGCCAAACCTGCAATTAAACTCAACTACTTTTGGACCCGATTCGGTTACCATAAGTCCTGCATACAATAATCCTTTATAAGGATGCCCTTCGGCGCGCAACGCATCGAGCACCGGTTTGATAATAGTTTTGCTTATTTTGTACAGCAAATCGTCATCTGCAATCGGGGCGGGAGCGTACGCCCCCATTCCCCCGGTATTAGGTCCTTTGTCGTCATTGTATACCGGTTTATGGTCCTGGGATGACGGCAGCATCAGGAAATCTTTGCCATCTGTCAGGACAAAAATTGAAACCTCTTCTCCGGTCATGAATTCTTCAATTACCACACTGTTTCCCGCATCCCCGAACGATTTGTCGACCATAATCGACTTTACAGCCTTTACCGCTTCCTCTTCCGTTTTACAAACAAGCGCCCCCTTTCCGGCTGCAAGACCGTCAGCTTTTACGACTATGGGTGTTTTTCGGTTTTTCAGATAGCTCAAAGCCTCTTCAGAGTCTTTAAAATTCTGAAGTTTTTGTTCGAAATTTAATTCACCAAGCTCGGCTTTTAACTCTTCTATTAATTTAGCTTGGTTTTCAAAGTGAAGTTTTTTTACACATTCTTGCCAATGCTCCTCGGGTTCTTTCAGGAGATAAGCACGAGAATCAAAATCAAGTGGAAATACAATATGTCGCTTCATTATATTTTATCTTTAGAAATCAATATTGACATATAGATCGTACACGTAAAATACCTGTTTTTCTAATGCTC
>JADFON010000017.1 GCA_022562855.1 Candidatus Zhuqueibacterota bacterium
GCGAGTCGGCGAACTGTAAAAATTCAGCTTGCCGAGAAACTTTTAATCTTTATTTTAGTATAATTTATATAATAATTTTTATTACCTTCTTCAGCTGACACCCGTGGTAAGCTGTAATAACGAATCATTGTAAATAAAGAATTTCGGGCTAATATGAAACGGTATCAGTATTTTCCCGTTGTTTTATTATTATTCCTACTGGGGAACTCCTCCCTATTTGCTCAATCCACGACCAGAGAAAGAAATGATTTCCAGATAATTGTTTCTGAAATCAACGACAGGTTATATCAATCCGCAGAAATAAGCCTCAAACAGTTCCTCGCAAACTATCCTTCAAGCGAGCTTCTCGAAGAAATACTTTTTCGGCTGGGACAGGTCGAATTCACCCTGAATAAATATAGCGAATCGAGAAAATATTTAGAGAGATTCAAATTATCGTACCCTTTCAGCAGGTGGATGGATGATGCTTTACTTACGACAGGCAGGTCGTATTATTTTGAAGATAATTACCAGGAATCCCTGAAATCGTTTTTGAAAATTTTGGAGGATCATCCACAAAGCGAAAAAATTGACCAGGCAAATCTGTGGGCAGGGGAGAGCTATTTTGCTTTGAATAACTACAATAAAGCGGCGGAACACTATCAGGCAGTCGTCGATGATCCTAACAGCAGTGGCAGCAAAGATTACGCGTATTATTCTCTTGGATGGACCTATGTGGAACTGGGAGATTATGAAAAAGCCATTACTGTATTGGAGAGACTCAAAAACGGGTATCCTGAAAGCGATTACAAAGCTCAAGGTCTGTTCAAGCTTGGTGAAGCACACTATTTTGACCGACAGTATGCCGAAACAATTTCAACCTTAGATGAAGTTGTGAATAGCGGGGAAATAGACGATTTCAAAGCTGCTGGGTTGTACTACATAGGCGACTCGTATTATCAATTGCAAAATTATCAAAAAGCCCGTGAGAACTTGCAGCAGGTTACACAGGGATTTCCCGACAGTCCGTTTGCCGAGGAGGCGTTGAAGTCTGTCGGTTTTATTTATATTGAAGAGGAGAAGTTCGCGCAAGCGGCGGACATATTCAAGCAAATTGTTGAAAACACAAATGACCCTATTGATGACCGGTCCCTTTATTTTTGGGGTATTTCTCTAAGAAAATCCGGGAACATAACACTTGGAAATGAAAAACTCGATGCGCTGCTAAAAAATGTTCCCGATAGCAAATTTGCAGACAGGGCTTTGTTTGAAATGGCAAGCGATTATTTTGATGACGGCGACTACCAGGAGGCTTACACAAGATTTAAAAGAATAACCGACAGTTATAAGGATAGCGAAATTTATACAAAAGCGCTGAAAATGGTTGGCGAATCGCTAAGGGAAATGGAAAATTATGAGGAGGCAAAACTGGTTTATAGAGAGCTGACCAGGTCAAAAGATGTTTCCATAGCCGCCTGGAGTCATTATCAATTTGGATGGAGCCAATATAAAAACGGTGAGATAGACGAGGGTCTGAAAACCCTTGAGAGTTATGTTCAGCGGTATCCCAAACATGAACTCGCAGACCAGGCTTTGTATTTAATAGGCGATATTCTGTACAATAAAGGAGAATACGACAAGGCGGTTATTACCCTGACCAATCTCATGCTTGGTCATTCTCAATCCGAAAAACGGCTTGACGCGCTCTACCTGCGTGCCTATGCCAAATTCAGAATGGAAGATTACGGAGAGGCGAGTAAGGATTTCTCTGCGGTCCTTCAACAATATCCTAACAGTATTTACGAATTGGATGCCACTTTCAGGTACGCAGATACCAAATACTTGCTTAAAAATTATGACAGCGCCTTGGTTCTCTACCGGCGGATAACGCAGACCACACGCGATGAAGATGAGAAAATGAGTGCGCATTACCAGGAAGCCCAAACGTTATACCGGCTTGACCGGTTCCTGGAAGCAATAAATGTTTTCAGGTCGATATTTACCAATGCACCCGGTTCGGAATTTGCCGATGATTCTTACTATTACATGGCGAGTGTTTATTCTAACCAGTTAAACGATTATGACCGTGCCATCAGCGAATTTCAGAGTTTTATGAGCCGGTATCCCGATTCAGAATTCAGGGACGATTCTATTGTTGAAATAGGCAATGCTTATTATAATCAACAAAACTATGAGGAAGCCGTTGTAAACTACAGTAATGTGCTGAACTGGTATCCTGACAGCGATATAATCGGGGACGCCCTTGTCGGTATTCAAGACAGCTACAAGATGCTTGGGCAAATCGATAAAGCTGTCGAAGCTGCAAATGAGTTTGTCAAAAATAATTCCGATAATCCGGTTGCGGATGACATTCAGTTAACCAATGGCGATTTTTATTTTTCCGCAGAAGAATATGATAAAGCGGTCTCCGAATATGAGAAACTGATAGGAAGATTTCCAAAAAGCCCGCTTATTCCCGATGCGTATTTTGGAATAGGAAGAGCATATAATAGAAGCGGGAACTATGAAAAGGCAATCGAGAATTTCTGGCGTGTGTCTAATGAGTTTCCCCGGAGTTCTCTAGCGCCGCTGTCATTGTTAGAATTGGGTGACATATATTATGGCAGGGGTGATTACACCCAGGCAGAACGTGTTTATCTCCGGGTGAGCAGCGAGTATCCATCCGCACAGGAGGTTGGTTTAGGTTTGTTAAAACTTGGTATCACCCGTGAAGAATTAGGACAGTTTGATAAAGCATCTCAGAATTATAACAGGATAATTACTCAGTATTCAGATAATATCATCGCTTACCAGGCAAGAAACAACCTGGGCAGAATTCTGATTTCACAGGGAAACTACGACCTGGCGATAACGCTGTTAGACCGGGTAATCGAAAAACGTCAGGATGAGTATGCAGCGGAAGCCCAGTATAATCTCGGTCAGGTTTATCTGCATCAGAACGATTATGAAAGAGCATATGAAAAACTAAGCGCTCTCAGGGCTTTGTATCCCGCCTATGAACCATGGTTGACCAAAGCGACACTCGACGCTGCTTATTGCAAAGTAGAATTAGAACACTTTAACGATGCGGAACGGCTTTATAACCTTGTTATCGAAAAACATCCCAATGACGAATATGGCAAATTGGCAAAGGAAGGTCTGGATAGGATAAAGAAATAGATTTATTGGTTTTTTAACAAAAAAATTTAAACGTAACAATCCTTTTTGGTGTGTCATGGGACTAAACAATAAACGTATCTTGTTTTTGGCATTAGCGGTTGTATTTGCGTTGGCAATTATTATGCCGGTCTACCCTGCGGTTGCCCAGAAGATAACACCTCCGCCCCCAAAAATTACGCCGCCGGATAGTCTGCCAAACAAGCAATCATTACCGGAGAAATCACTACCCTCATTGGATTTAAAAGAATACACTATTTTGGGTCGGGACCGTCTTCGCGTGCTTCCTTCGCAACGCCATGCAATAGGGCTTGCAGACATTACAACGCGAGAGATGATTGCCGCCGCTGAGAATGACAGACAATATCAACCGCCGGGCGCCGGTGGAGAAAAAAGTGAGCAGTCGTTTCAAACAAATTTCGGCGGCGTTATAAATGAAGCCTATGTAGCATTCGGAAGATATACTGATATTAACGCCGGATTGAAACTAAGAAAACAGTATCCAAAGGACGTGTACTTTGCAAATTTTGATTATCACATAAATGAAGGGCACATTACCAATGCGGATTTTTTCGATATATCCGCAGATGTTTCGCAAATTCACCGGTATAACGATTCTATACAGAACACCACAACATTATCCTTTAACTTACATGATTACAAATTTTATTCGGTACCTTTCGCCCCCATTGAAAGAAAGAGATACCATGTCGAAATAAGCACAGCCACGAGTTTTACAAATTGGGACCCGCTGAACATCAGGTGGGAAGTCGGAGGCAGGTATCTTGATCCTGACGATTCGAAAATATTCAATTGGGATTTGTGGACTCGCATTGATTGGAACTCAATAGCAAATTCGACCCTGTTAAGCGGATTTTTTGAATTTAACACCGACAGAATAAAAGACGGAAGTTTAAATAATGCACCGCTGAGCGACGCAAACTATGGCAAGGCGCTTTTTCAGATCGAACGGCTTATTACAAAAAGACTCCATTTGAAAGTCGGTGGCGCATTCTATTATTATTACAGCCAAAACGCGATCAACGAATTTTCCATAGAAAACAATGAACTCGTGGTATCGGACGAACGGATTCTGAAAACAAGGGAAGACAATATTGTTGTACCGATTGGAGCGGTTACTTTCGATATGGCAGAAGGAGGAAGGCTTTTTGTCGAGTTTGAACCGACCGTGGAGTCGTTCAATTTGCTCGATAAAATCCGGTACAATCCGTATCTCGATTTGACTTCTCCACATACTTATGAGCACACCAGTCATGATTTTAGAGTGGGATGGAGAAGATCTTATGCCTATGACCTGGCATTTGAAATATTTTACAGCGATAAGAGAATAAAAAATTACGGAATATTATTGGATAAGCAACCCGGTCTGAATATCCAGGATGGGTCGTTTATCTTCTTTCATGACAATATTCTCGATATAAACGAATACCGGGGAATTATCAATTGGAATCCTCATCCGAGGTTTAACGCCTGGAGTTCATTGAGCTACATAGATTATACTATTAGCAAAAGCGATATCGCCGAAAGAGTACCGTATCTTCCTAATTTCACTTTTGATTTTTCGTTGCAGTATTTACCGGGCTATGGAGTTAAATTTATTCTCGATGGTCAATATTCGGGAACACGGTATGTTTCGCCTGTTGCCGGCAACAGAAAAAAACTTGAAGAATACCTGCTCGCCAATTTGACAATAAGCAAACAATGGAGCTGGAATGTCGGCAGCTATGTCTATTTTTCAAATTTGTTTAACCAAAAGTATGAGCTTTGGAATAGATACCTGGAACCTGATTTGAAGGGCGGCGCCGGATTCCGGTACTTCTGGTAGTTTCTGAGCGGATTGGGTTGTTTAAACAAATAAAAATTTGAAACAGGAGGGTTAATGAACCTATTGGAATTAGTTGCACAAGGCGGGTGGATAATGGTGCCTTTACTCATTTGTGCAGTGGTAGCCGCGGCGATTATTTTTGAACGGTTAATGATACTACGCAAATCAAAATCCAATACGCGTCATTTAATGATGAAGTTAAGATCACTCGTTGCCAAGGGTCAAAAGGAAGAAGCATTGAATTTGTGTGCTGAAACCCCGGGTTCGGCAGCAATGGTTCTGAAAGAAGGTCTTCGCCGTTCAGGGCGTGACCGTAAAGAAATCCAGATAGCGGTAGAATCCGCCGGTAAAGAGCAGGTGTTTCATCTCGAAAAATATCTCGGAATTTTGGCGACAATTGCGGGAATGGCGCCGCTTATAGGGTTTCTTGGAACCGTTCTGGGTATGATTGAAGCATTTATGGTGATACAGCGTGAGAGCGGTAATGTCAACGCCACCGTTCTCGCCGGGGGAATTTCGCAAGCGCTTATAACGACCGCGGCAGGATTGATAGTGGGTATAATAACGTATTTCTTTTACAACTATATCGTCAGCAAGATAAAGCGTTTCGTATTTGAAATCGAAACCAGTTCAAATGAATTGGTGGAACTTCTCACTGAAGACCAGTTCGCATAGAATTCTTACGGGAGTTAACAATATGAACTTGAAAATGGAACAAAAACTGCTCGATTCTTTTTCATTATCTTCACTAACCGATATTGTTATGCTGCTGCTGATATTTTTTCTGTTATCCTCAACCTTTATAATTCAGCCGGGGATAAAAGTAAACCTTCCTGAGGCGGATTCTTCGGAGAAGGTTCTGGAAAAGAGCATTATCATTACTATCGCAAAAGAAGGAATTTACCTGAATGATAAACAAGTCTCGCTAAATGAGTTAGGCGCTAACATGAACTCGCTTCATAAAAGTAATGCCGACGATGTAGTTACTGTGAAGGCAGACAAGGACGCTACGGTCAACCAGCTTGTTGAGGTAATGGATATCTGCAAAAAAGCCGGCTTTAGAGTATTAAATTTGGCAACGGAGCCGGTCAATGGGTGAAACATATTATCAAAAACGTTATACCGTTCTCGGGTGGTTCTTTTCACTATTATTGCATTCCGCGCTTGCTGTCATATTATTAATGATATTTGTTGATATGACCCCAAAAACACCCGAATTTGTTGAAGTGACGTTATCGAGTTATATTGCGACAGGAAGACCGGAGATTTCGGAAAGACGTTTACAGCCATCTACCATCCCTGCACAACAAGCTTCTATTCAAGACCAACCTAAGCGTGTTGTCGATTTGCCGAAACGGAAAATGATAAATAGGGATTTAGATAGGATTCCGGTTGATACAAAAGAACGAATTCCGGCAAATGAGTCGATAAGGAATACCACAGAAAGAATTGACCCGCTGCGGGGTGTAACAAAAGAGTCACAAATTACCAGGGAAAATCAACAAGCGGGCAATCGTCTACCGCCGGGTTCGCAAAGAATTGCAATGGGCGAAAAAGTTACGAATCCTATTGCTTCGGATGGAATCGAAGGCAATCTGAAGATGGAAAAACCGTATGACATCAGTTGGGAGGGAGGAGCAAGGGAGATACTTGCCGACCCTCTTCCGGTTTTTCCTGATAATATTTTCAAAGAAGTGACATTGAAATTCCGAATCGAGGTTCTCCCGAACGGAACCGTAAACGAAGTATTACTTCTTCAAAAAGGAGAAGCGACACTCGAGAATATCACAAGGCAGGCTCTAAAAAAGTGGCTTTTCAATCCCCTGGAAAAAAGTGCGCCACAAATCACACAAAATGGTTCCGTTATATTCCGGTTTATTGTAAAATAACCCGTTTCCGGGTAGCTATAAATATTCACTGTTTTAATATCGCAACCAGTATACATTATTATGCTCATAAAATTGGCCTGCTCCGCGGCAAGATTTCTGATTGTCGTATTATTTACATCGATTTTTTCTTATGCACAGGATGGCGCTACACTTGAAGAAGAAAAAAATGCGATTATCGCTGAAGGATTGAAACTCGTTTATTCTGCAAGATACGATGAAGCCATAGATCATTTTAGGGAGCTTGATGAAATTGATCCGGGAAGCGCCGAAGCAATATTTTTTGAAGCGTTTGTTCTTGAATTGATTATGGATGTTTACCGTTCGCAGGTGTTTGACGACAGCTTGAATTCGGTTGTAGAAAAGGCGATAACAAAAGCTGAAAAAGCGGTTAAATTGAATCCTACAGCGCGGAACTATATGTTTCTCGGTGGATTATTTGGGGTCAAAGGGGTGCGCAAGGGTATTCTCGGTTCCTGGTTTGGTGCAGCCATGGATGGCAGAAAGGCAAATAAAAACTTTGAAACGGCTGTTAAGATGGATACAAGCTTTTATGACAGCTACTATGGGATTGGAAGCTATCATTATTGGAAAACAAAAAAACTGAAACGTTTTTTCGGTTTTTTTATCTCTGATCAACGGGAAAAAGGAATTTCTGAAATCATAATTGCAATTGATAACGGAATTTTTACCGAAACTCCAGGCAGGATGGCTCTTTTCAGAATTTATATAGAAGAGAAAAGATATGATGACGTTATCGAACTCGCCGACCTGGTGTTAAGGGAAACCCCCGACCATTTATTCCCCCGCTGGTATCTTGGAATCGCGTTGATAAGGACGGAACAATGGAAAAAAGCGAAGGATAATTACGAGCATATATTAACTATTCTTCCAAATTTCGATTTTCATGGAATTGAAGCGGAGATTGAGGCAAAATATTATGCCGGTCTGGCTTATTACAATCTTGGCAATACGGAAAATGCACAACAAATGCTCGAAGAAATTCCCTCTTATAAAGATAAGGTAAATCAACATCTTTTCTATTACGGAAATTATATAAAGGACAGCCGTAAAATCCTGGATAAATTGAAAAAGAAATAACCGCCGCGTATCTCCTGCCCCAAGAACGGTAAAAACCTTATAGCTCATGGGGTTTTCGGTTAATTAAGCAAAAATAATCGTTTAGACACATCTTTATCATTATTCAACGTAATCTGTCGTATGTTCTCAAAGCTTGTAGGTCAGGAAAAAAATAAACATTATTTCGCCCGCGTAATTGAATCCGGAAAAATTCATCATAGTTTTCTCTTTCACGGACCCGAAGGTACAGGTAAAACCGCCGCCGCGCTGGAATTAGCGCAAATACTCACCTGCCGGGACAAACATAAACGCCCATGTAATGAATGCGGCAGTTGCGCGAAGTTCTCAAAATCAGAGCATCCCGACGTATTGCTTTTTTTCCCCGTGCAGTCCTCCATGAAACCGGAGGATAAACAGGCTATGCGTGAGATAATCACCGCAAGACCCTACGGAAAAACTACGCACATAAAAAATGCCGCCCTGCATGTCGAAGTAGCCCGGGAGATAAAGAGACGTCTTCGCTTGCAATCGTTTTTAGGACAAGGGAGAGTTATAATAATGCTCAATTGTGAGACAATGACTCTTGAAACTGCGAACGCTCTTCTTAAATTGCTTGAAGAACCCCATGAAGATGTTACGTTTATTATGACTGCATTATCAATAGATGAAGTCCTGCCCACAATCCGAAGCAGGTGCCAGTTAATACATTTTTCGTATTTATCAAAAAAGAGCATCGCAGAAGCGCTCCATAAAGAGAAAAACCTCTCTATGCAAAAGGCGTTGAACTTTGCCGAATTTGCAGAGGGAAGTTATACAAAGGCATTGTTTTTTTTAGAAAAAGAGTTCGAAGAACATAAGAAAGTTTGTAATAGAATCATTTATTGTTGTGTGAACGAGTCTCTTGAGAAAGTAGTTGCTCTTTCGGAAGAGCTATCGACAAAGGAAAACGTTGATAAAATAAAACCTGTATTGGAAATTATATTGTCTGTTTTAAAATTTCAATACAAAAATATATTTACATCATCTAAAGCGCCGTTGGAACCCAACCCGGTTTTTGACATGCCGGAATCTCTTATGATTTCCACCCCGGAAGCCATAATTTCGACTATAGATGAAATCGAGAAATCTGTTGATTTGCTGAGCAAAAATGTTTATCTTAACTTGATTTTGGTCGTACTTTTTTTCAAGATGAGAGTCATATTACGCAATGAGTAAATTTGTAGAGATAAAGTTCAAAGGACAACGGCTCGAAAGTTTTGGCAATCCACAGGAATATCCTCTGAAAACCAATGATTATGTTATGGTTTCGGCGAATAATGGTGAGGATATCGGTAAAGTCCATCGACTTCATGAGAAAATAAGCGGGTGTGGTATTGGAGTAATAAAGTTTGATGTGTTGAGAAAAGCATCTAAGGAAGAATTAAACAAGCATAATGACAACAAAAAGCTGGAGGACGAAGCAAAACCGGTCACTAAAAAACTGATTCAAAAACACGCACTCAGCATGAAGCTCACGGAAGTGGAATATCAACTCGACAGAAAAAAAATGACTTTCTATTTTACATCTGAGGAGCGTGTCGATTTTCGAGAATTGGTCAAGGATTTGGCGAAACAATACAAATCCAGGATTGAATTGAGACAGATCAACGCCCGGGAAGCTGCACGAAAAATAGGTGGTTGCGGAAGATGCGGATTAGAGTTGTGTTGCACTACGTGCATTCTGCATGAATTCAAGCCTGTTTCTACTCAGCATGCAAAGGATCAGCTCTTATCTACAAATCCTTCAAAATTAACGGGAATGTGCGGCAGGTTGCGGTGCTGTCTCCGTTATGAACTTGAAATGTACAAAACCGCTCTTACGGAATTTCCGAAACTGGATTCAACGATTTCTACTCCGGTAGGGGATGCGCAGGTAGCGAAAATTGATATATTCAATAAAACGGTACTTTTGCGTTATAAAGATAAAACCCTTGAACCTTTACCGTTAGAGGATGTACAACTTTTAATGGCTAATTAGTATCAAATAGCGACCTTCAGGCAAAGATAGCTCTTTGTTACAGAGCGAAGTTATAAGTAAAGCCGGGCCAAATCGTTCGGCTTTTATTTTATGGAAGCAAAAGTAAATTAATAATGTCCTCAGAGAACAAAAAAGCCGAAAAAATTATTGTAACGAGCGCATTGCCTTATGCTAACGGTCCGATTCATCTTGGGCACATAGCCGGCGCATATCTTCCCGCAGATATTTTTGTCCGCTACCACAGGTTAAAAGGCAGCGATATTGTATTTGTGTGTGGATCGGATGAGCACGGCGTACCTATTACTCTCAGAGCAGAAATGGAGGGAATAACTCCACAGGATGTGGTAGATAAATACCATGAAATGAACAAAAAAAGCTTTGAACGTATAGGAATAAGTTTTGACAATTTTTCCCGGACAACGCTGCCGCTTCATCATGAGACATCGCAGGATTTTTTTACAAAGATACACGACAAAAATTTTTTAAAGAAAAAAGTCGATATTCAATTTTTTTGTCCTCAATGTAAACGGTTTCTGGCTGACCGGTTCGTGGAAGGTAAATGTCCTAACTGTGGAAGTTTTGGCGCCAGGGGCGATCAATGCGAAAAATGCGGAACCTGGCTTGACCCGGCTAAACTAATTGAGCCGAAATGTAAATTATGCGGCACAACCCCGGTTGCCAAGGAAACAGAGCATTATTACATCCCGCTTGGAGATTTCCAAAGTAAGCTGGAAAAATGGATATTGAAGAAAGACGATTGGAAAGACAATGTAGTAAATTACTGCAAAGGCTGGTTCGATCAGGGTCTTGAAGACAGAGCAGTGACGAGGGACCTGGACTGGGGCATACCCGTACCTCTCGATGACCTGAAAAACAAAGTTTTGTACGTCTGGTTTGACGCACCGATTGGATATATTTCTTCAACAAAAGAATGGGCGATCAAACAGGGTGAACCTGATAAGTGGAAAGAGTACTGGTGCAACCCGGACGCGAAACTGTACCATTTTATTGGCAAAGATAATATCGTTTTTCATGCCCTGTTTTTTCCCGCTATCCTCATGGCGTACGGGGGTTATAATTTGCCAGAGAATGTTGTTGCAAACGAATTTTTGAACATAGAATCACGAAAAATATCGACAAGTCAGAACTACGCAATATGGCTTGACGATTATCTCGATAAATATCCGGTAGATCCTTTGCGTTATTGCCTTGCGGCTATATCGCCCGAATCGAAAGATTCCGATTTCTCATGGGTCGATTTTCAAGCGCGAAATAACAACGAATTAGCTGATATTCTCGGGAATTTTATCAACAGGACACTGGTGTTTATTTGTGAAAAATTTGAGGGGAGGATTCCGGAGCCCGGCGGTCTTTCGGAAGCAGACAAAGATATATTAGCGCGGACAAACGCCGGATTAGATTCTCTGACAGAAAATATTGAAAAATTTCATGTAAAGTCCGCCCTGAGTGATCTTATGGGAATTGCCAGAAGCGCAAACAAGTATTTCAATGATAATGAACCGTGGGTTACTATTAAAAAAGATAGAACAAAGTGTGCAAATACTTTATATACCAGCGCCCAGATTATAAAAAAGCTTACTCTCGGAATGTCACCATTCCTGCCGTTTACCTCCGAAAAATTGAGGAATATTTTAAATATTCAAAGTGAATTCGAGAATGGTAATTGGGAAGAAATAAAGAACAAACTGCTTGATGAGGGTAGCCCGGTATCAAAACCGGAGATATTATTCCATAAATTTGATGATAAAGTAATCCAGAAAGAAATCGATGCTTTGAAATCAAAAGTGGAGAATGCCATAGAAAATAACGGCAATGAAGTCCCCGATAAACAGGAGAAAACTGTGGAAGATATTTCAATCGACGATTTTCGGAAACTCGATCTGAGAGTCGCAAAGATAAAAAGTGTATCCCGTGTGCCCAATACGGATAAGTTAATGAAACTGGAAATTGACGATGGCGATGATGTCCGGTTTATTGTTTCAGGAATAGCGGAGCACTATGACGAACAAGATCTTGTTGGAAATTCGATAATATTGCTCGCAAATCTGAAACCGGCGAAAATTCGGGGCGAAGTTTCTAATGGAATGCTCCTGGCAGCAGAGGAAGGCGGCGATTTGGCATTATTGAAAACCGACAAAGAAATGAAACCAGGAAGCAGAATAACGTGAAATACAGTACTTACAATATGATTTTACCTTTTAATTCTTAGTTAAATTAATAAATTTCATTATATTTACTGTTCGCAATGATTTTAAAGGCTGCCTTAGGGCAAATTAAATCAAAATTCACTGATATTACCGAAAATGTTGACAGGCACATAGCATGGACGAATAAGGCACGAGAAAAAGGCGCGAAATTAATAGTATTTCCCGAATTGAGTTTGACCGGTTATTATTTGCGCGAGGCGGTATGCGAAGCTGGCGTAACTATTGACCATCCGGTGTTAAAAAAGATAATCAGCGCCTCTGACGGAATCGGTATAGTAGCTGGCTTTGTTGAAAAGGAAAAGAAAGGCAAATATTACAACAGCGCTCTTATTTGTGAAAATGGAAAAGTAATCGGTATACACAGAAAACTCTGTCTTCCTACATATGGAATGTTCGAAGAAGGACGGTATTTTACAGCCGGGAATAAACTGAGGAGTTTTGATTTTACCTGGGGCAGATTGGGTATCGTAATATGCGAGGACGCGTGGTATCCTGAACTGGTGATGAAACATAGCGGAAGCAGATTGGATCTTTTAGCTATTCTTTCTGCAAGTCCGGTAAGAGGGATAACCCACGATAGAGGAATAACAAATGTAAATACTAATTCTGCCTTATCCCGGTTTTACGCCCGGAATTTAGGAGTGCCGGTAATTTTTTTGAATAAACCCGGTTTTGAGAACGGAATATGTTTTTGGGGCGGGTCAGCCGTATATTCTTCGGAAGGGAAATTGATTAACCAGGCTTCGCTTATAGAAGAGGATTTGATTCATACGAGTATAATTCTCGAAAATACGAGTAAGCATAAAATAAAACACCAATTACCTGAAGAAAATGGAACAACATTTGAGTTTCACGATATAAATAAAAACCTGAAATTCAATTATTTGTGATCCCACAGGTAATAAAGACTAATAATGATTACGCTTGTCTATTATATTCAAAAATGATTTCTAATAGCATGTTTTTCCTTACAGGAGCATATTAAATGAGAAGAAATAACCTTTGGAGATGGATTATTATGGGGGTTTGTTTCCTCACGGCAATTATTTACTTGAGGCC